>JAHCKB010000099.1 GCA_026125985.1 Bradyrhizobium sp. | reverse complement strand
GAGATCCACTCCGCCGGACCTTTCTGTTCGCCACTTCGGGTGGCTTGGTGCCGAACAGCGGCAAGCGCCTGCCCTTAGTCCGGCGAGCGAAGCAGCGTCTTGCGCATCAAGAGGCTGCCGCCCCGATGCGGCAGTCTCGGAGAGGCGGCCAACTCGGCGATTCCGACCTCGGTGAATCCGTGTCGCTTGTACAGCCTGATCGCCGGGACGTTGTCGACCCACACATGCAGGCTCAGCCGGGGCAATCCGGCTTCCAGGGCCCGCGCTTCGGCGCGTTCGATCAGGCGCGTGCCGATCCCGTTGCCACGATAATTGCCTGCCACCGCGACGGCATTGAGGAACATGCTGCCCCGGTCGAGCAATTGCAGCATCGGGCGGATGTGCTCGAAGCGATCCGACACCAGGGAAAGAAACGTCTCGTCCGAGATGGAGTCGGCCGGAAAGAAATTGGCCACCCCCACGACGCCGGCCGATCCACCGGTCGCGACGAGGCAGTTCTCCCAGGACAGCGGGCTGTCGCTCATCCCGACGCCTGCGGCAACGATATCGAATGCACGCACGAACGGGATCAGGTCGTCGAAGAGAAATTCGTAGAGGCCGCCGCCCGCCTGGCAGATCAGGCCGGCGATTGCAGCCCCGTCGTCCGGCATCGCCGGCCGGTAGTCGATCCGTTCGTCCCGGCGCGACTTCGGTTCCGGAATTCGATCCATGGCAGCACAGCGGGTTGCGCGCAAAAGCGGTTGCAGACTTTCAGCATCAATTCGCTTGGTCAGGTTGAGCGTTTTGGCGGCCTTCGCCTTGATTCAGCGCAAGCGAGCGGCGTCCGCGCCTTGCTCTCCAAAAAAGAAGCCCGGCGCTGCGGCCGGGCTTCTCGATCGCAGTCGTCGGTGTTCTTTCAGGCGGCGGCACTGGCATCGCCCCACGCACACTTGGCGAGCTCGCTGTCGACCACCTTGACTATGTCAGGCTCCCGAGATCGCTCTTGCTTCCGCAGCTGCACGCTGCATGCTCGTAGACATCTCGCTCGTGACGGTGCTTTGCTCCTCGACCGCGGCGGCCGTCGACGTGACGTATTCGCTGACGTTTTGAATTTCCTGCTTGATGGAGTTCAGCGCATTCACGACCTCGGCAGAAATTTCGTTGAGACCGCCGATCTCCGCACCGATTTTGTCGGTAGCCTGCTTGGCCTGATTCGCGAGGTTCTTGACCTCTGATGCTACGACAGCAAATCCTTTGCCTGCCTCACCGGCGCGCGCCGATTCGATGGTTGCATTGAGCGCCAAAAGGTTGATTTGGCCGGTGATTTCGCCAATCATTTCCACAATGCCGCTCATCGATTGTGCGGCGTTACTCAATCGCTTGGCTTGCGCGTCAGCAGCGGAAACGCGATCTACAGCTCCGAGCGCCGTTTCCTTTGATTTGACCATCGCTTCGGAAATCTCGCGCACCGACGCGTTCAGCTCTTCGGCACCGGCCGCCACCGATTCCATCATGCCGCGCACGCGTTCGTTGCCCATGCGAACAAGAACCTGCTTGGTGACGTCGCTGGCGTATTTCACCACCTTGTAGGGTTTGCCGTTGAGGTCAAGGATCGGGTTGTAGGACGCCTGGATATAGACCTCCTTTCCGCCCTTACCGATCCGCTTGTATTCGGCGGCCTGGAATTCCCCACGATTAAGCGAGGCCCAGAATTCGCGGTAGGCGGGACTCTCCCGCTCTGCTGGCTCGACGAACATGCTGTGATGACGCCCCTTGATCTCTCCGAGAGAGTAGCCGAGTGCGTGCTGGAAATTCTCGTTGGCGTCGATGATGGTCCCATCGAGATTGAATGCAATCACTGCCTGCGACTTGCCGATTGCCTCGATTTGCCCGCTCAGATCGGCATTACGCAGCTTCTGCGCCGTGACGTCGGTCGCAAACTTGACGACCTTGCAGGGCCTGCCTTTCTCGTCCAGCACCGGATTGTACGAGGCGAGGATCCAGACCTCTTTGCCGCCCTTGCCGATACGCTTGTATTCGGCGGCCTGGAACTCGCCGCGATTGAGAGCTGCCCAGAATTCGCGATAGGCTGCGCTGTCACGCTCGGCGGCCGGCATGAACATGCTATGATGCTTGCCTTGGATTTCGCTCAGCGAATATCCCAAGGCGTCAAGGAAATTTTCGTTAGCCGTCAGGATAGTGCCATCGAGATCGAACTGAATCACGGCTTGGGAGCGACCGGCCGCGGCAACTTGGCCCGCATAATCCAGATTCTGCAGACGAGCGCTAGCGTCCGCCCATTCCACGACCACGCCGGCACGGCTGCCGTCAGGATTCTTCAGAGGCGTCGCCACGAGATCAAAGGTCCATTTGCCGACCTTGATGGAGGCGCGGAGTTGAGAATTGAGGCCTTCGAGCAAACGCCGCTGATGAGCGGGGTTCTTATGGAACACATCAATATTGCTGCCGATCAGGGTGCTGACGTCGAATTTTGGCAATTCCTTTCGCAAATCAGCCTCGGCTTCGCGCAACAGCGCGGCTACTGACTCGTTCATGAACACAATGTTGAAGTTGTTATCCGCCACCATAACATTCGTACTGATCGCCTTGGCGGCGAGAACAGCGAGTGTGTCGGCGCTGGATTTGCTTCGAAACATGAAAAGGTCTCCGGTCCTTGCCTTGTGGGAGGCGTGATTTACAGGGAAGCAGCTCTATTCCGTGCGGTCTCGATCAGGGCCTGTATCTGCGAGGACCAGTCGAGCATCGCCTTTCGGTTGGGTTCGCTTCCAACCTGCTTTACGAGCTGTTGCGTAACAGCATTCGCGAGGTCGAGAGCGACGATCATGTGTCGCAGCTCCGCCTTGCTCTCTAGCTTCAACCCCCGAAGTTGCGAAAGCATGCCGAAGACTTTGGTTGCGACTTCCTCGGCGGACCAGACGCTCGGCTCCGGCGTAGAGGCGCGGTAGGAGGCTAGCTTCACGATATTTGGCATGTTGCATCTCGTGCGGTCGTCACAGGAACATTGCGCCGGATGCTAAGACGCGAGAACTTGGGGTTCGGTTAACGGAAAATTCATCTTGTTAGGGCGCAAAAGATGAATTTCTGCATGCTCGGCGATCCAAGCGGACACTTTGAAAAGAGGCGGGGCTCGCCACAGGTACGGAATCAGAAAAATGCAGAAACAGGCGAGGCTGACCGGAAATTTTAGCGCGGTCGAACTCCCGGCTTGCCATCGGGATAAAATGTAAATTCGATCCCAGCATCGGAGAGCGTCTTCTCAACAGCGAACACTTCGGCCTGGTCGCCGGTCAGGGCCCCGTCAATGTCCTCGAGGCGTCGAATCGTCCCGGGTCGGATCCCGCTTTCCTGAGAGAGCCGGTCGACCGACCAGTTCAGAATTGCTCTGGCGGACCTCATCTGTGTCCCGGTCATTGCGCGGCCAGTCGACGAGAAACGCCGCATCGACTCCGACAGATTTCTCGAGATGCCGATCCATTCCCTGATCTGCCCGTTCGGGCCTATCCAGGGTGCCGCCTTCGTCCAATACGTGGCGAATGTTCCATCGGAAGCCCTCAGCCTGTGTTCGACGGATAGATCCTGTCTGGACTCGATAGCGTGGCGCCAGGCAGCAACAAAGGCCTCGTTGTCTCCTTCATGTATCAGTTGCTCCCAGGTTGGCCGCATCATTGTCAGCCAGCGCATATCGTCCGGCAGGTTCAGGAACTCACTCAGGCTGCCGTCGGGCCTGGCAATCCAGAAGAGCGAAGTTGTCAATTTCCCGATGGTTTTCAGGCGCAGTTCGCCTCGCTGGAGAAGCTGGAGTTCCTCGCGGTGACGAGTGATGTCATAACAGATTCCAGCGGCACGGTTCGGACTGGCCGCGACGGCTCCGATGGGCTCGGCCTTGAGCGAGACCCAACGTATTCGTCCGCTGGAATTGATGATCCGGAATTCCCTATCGACCGCAATCGAGCTCCGAAGCATTTGCTCGATGTCGCCTTGCGCCATCCGGTCCTCGGCATGGATGCACTTTTCGAATTCGGAGTAGCAGGGCCTGACAGGCTCCGGCTCAATACCAAGCAGATCCATCAAGCCGCGGGACCATTGCATCACTCCGGAGTCGAGATCCCAGCTCCAGTGTCCGACATGCAGCACTTCCTCGATGAATCGCTGCGTCTGACGAGGCCCGAATTCGCCCTCGAAAAGCACCAGCATGCGGTCGCCCCTCTGCGTCGGAATGCAAATGATTCGATGACAAGGCAGTTCCGGTCGAAGTGACAGCCGGTGTCAAGTCCGTGTTATTGCTGGGAAAAACAACCCTGAAGGTCGGCGTTTTGGGGGATATGTTTGGGGTTGTGTTCCGTAGCGAGATGCAGCTATCGCCGGAAGTTCGTGTCCCATTCACCTCGCGATTGCTGATGCAACGCTCTTCAAGGACAGCGGGTGAAGGTTACCTACGAACTCTCTCCGACGGAGTGGATGTTCTCTCACGATGACCATAGCCAGCACGAGCTCCCAAACAAAAAGCCCGGCGCTACGGCCGGGCTTTTCCTTCAATCCTGGCTTTCGCCATCCTTTCAGGCGGCTTCGTCCTCGACGGCGGCGTCATCGCCTTCCGCATCGAGATCGTCGCCCTCGGCATCGCCTTCTGCGCCTGCCTCGGCCTCGGTCTTGGCGCCGCGGCGCGGGCTCTTGGCGAGCTGGCTCTCGATCTCCTTGACCGCTTCGGTCTCGGTCGAATGCTGCACGACCGCGATCTCGCGCGACAGCCGGTCGAGCGCCGCTTCATAGAGCTGGCGTTCCGAATAGGACTGCTCGGGCTGCGATTCTGAACGATAGAGGTCGCGCACCACTTCCGCGATCGCGACGATATCGCCGGAGTTGATCTTGGCTTCGTATTCCTGGGCACGGCGCGACCACATGGTGCGCTTGACCCGGGCGCGGCCCTTCAGCGTCTCCAGCGCCTTCTTGACCAGCGCGGGATCGGACAGCTTGCGCATGCCGACATTGGCGACCTTGGCGGTCGGCACGCGGAGCGTCATCTTGTCCTTGATGAAGTTGATGACGAACAGCTCGAGCCTGGCGCCCGCGATCTCCTGTTCCTCGATGGCGAGGATCTGGCCGACGCCATGCGCCGGATACACCACGAACTCGTTGGTCTTGAAGCCCTGACGCTGGGTCAGCGGCTTCTTCTCTTCCACGCGCGGCGCGACCGGCTTCGCGGCGGCCTTGGGCGCGGCAGCGGCAACCGGCTTCACGGCAGCAGCAGGCTTGGCGGCAGGCGTCTTTGCGGCAGGGTGCTTGGCGGCAGGGTGCTTGGCGGCAGTTTTCGCGACGACCTTGGCGGCGGGCGCCTTTGAAGCAGACGACTTCGCCCCAGCCGCTTTCGCGACAGTCTTGGCATTCTTGGATGGCATTGCGCTTCTTTTATTGGAGGACTTTGCAGCCGCTGCCTTTTTGGCGCCCTTTACGGACGCCTTGGCACGGCCTTTCGATGCGCCGCGGCTGGCCGCAGCGGCTTTCTTGGTCTTTGAAGCACTCTGTTTACGCGTTTTCTGTGACACAGCCTGCGCGCGGAAAACTGCCACGCCCCTGTTCAAGGTTTTCTGACGGGAACCCATTGGGGCCAAGCGGGGCTGACGGGTTCAGCTAGAATGTGCCCAATATAGCACATTTTCCGCGAAAATCAATGATTTACGCCCGATTTGGAGCGCATTCCGGCTGGTTTTGACACTCTGTTACGGAATTAGGGTTAAGGGCGCGCCCTTTATTGCGACCGATTCGGCCCTAACTTGCGATCCGATATCCCCAACGAATCAGTCGCCCGTGCCCGGGCCTGGGGAAAAGTACTTGTCGAACTTGCCTTCCATGCCATCGAACTCCTTGGCATCGGCCGGCTGTTCTTTCTTCTGGGTGATGTTCGGCCAGCTCTTGGCGTACTCGGCGTTGACCTCGAGCCACTTCTCGAGCCCCGGCTCGGTATCGGGCTTGATGGCATCCGCCGGGCATTCCGGCTCGCACACGCCGCAATCGATGCATTCGTCCGGATGAATCACCAGCATGTTCTCGCCCTCGTAGAAGCAATCGACGGGGCAGACCTCGACACAATCGGTGTACTTGCACTTGATGCAGTTTTCGGTGACGACGTAAGTCATCCAGGGCTCCGGGACAGTCTTGTTCGGGCGGCAAATTCCGGGGGCGTTGCTAGCGCAGGATGTGCGCTGCCGCAAGGGAAGCGGACCGCCGAATTCACCCGGATTGACGCATCCCTGCCCGCCCCGGAATGCTACCCGGCGCCTTCGGTCAAATCCTCGTACAATCCGCGCGCGGCGGTCGCATCGCCCCGCCGCTCGGAAAAGCCCACGACCTTCATCAGGCGCACGCCGCGATCCAGCGCAAGGGTGATGACATCGCCCGATTTCACCGCATGCCCCGGCGATGTCTCGCGCACGCCGTTGATGCGGACATGGCCGCGCTCGACAAGCGCTGCGGCGCTGGTGCGGGCCTTGACCACCCGCGCATGCCACAGCCATTTGTCGAGACGCTGGCGGTCCAATCCGATCCTCTGACTGAGCGCTAGTCCTTGCGCGCGAGCTGCTCCTTGAGCGCTGCGAGCTTGGCGAAAGGCGAATTCGGGTCGGCGGCGCGATTGTCGCGCGGATTGGCCGATGTCGCGTACTGACGATGCGAAGGGCCGCTCTCGCGGTCGCGACGACCGCCCTTGTCGCGGTCGCGTCCGCCGCGCTCGGGCCGGTCCTTGCGCTCGAACTTGTCGCGGCGCTCGTCGCGGTCCCTGCCCTTGCCCTCGAAACGCTCACGGCGATCGCCGCGCTCCTCGCGCTTGCCTTCTTGCGGCGCGCCCTCGCCGCCCTCGCGCGGCTTGCGGAAATCGCGGTGGCGGTCCCTGCGGCCACCGCGACGCTCGCCGGATTTTTCGCCGTCCGCCGGTGTTGCGGCGGCGTCGCCCGTTGCGGGCTGCGCGTCATCGCCCTTGCGCTGGTCACGATGGCGATGGCGGCCGCGTTCGTGGCGCGGACGGCGCTCCTCGTGACGGCCGCCCGGACGCCAGACCTCGACCAGGACCGGCTCGACGCTTGCGTCCGGCGCCGCCGCGGCAGCATCGGGAGCCGCAGCTTCCGATGCGCTGGCCTCGGCAGGCGCGGCTTCGGCCGCGGGAGTTTCGAGAGCGGCTGCTTCCGCGGACGCAGTTTCGACCGGGGCGGCATCCGCCGACACTTCAGCAGTGACAGGCTCTGCCGGCGTCTCGGCCACCGGTTCTGCAGCGGTCGCGGCCTCGACGGCCGGCGCTTCGGCAGCGGTTGCTTCCGCGACCGGCTCGGCTTCGGCGGCGGGCTCCTGCGCAGGCGCTGCCACGACGTTGTCATTGGCGGCGGCGCCGATGTTGAGCTCGGGCGGCAGATCGGGCGATGCGTTGTCCTGTGCGACGGCTTCCGCCGCCGGCGTCTCGGCTGCCGCAGTCTCCACCGTCTCGGCGGGCTTCTCGGCGAGCTGCGGACGGCGGTCCATGCGATAGCCGAGCGCGCGCAGCACCGAGGCGAAATCCTCGCCGGCCGAGCCGGTGAGCGAGGTCATCGCCTGCGTCACCACAAAGCCGCGGCCGTCGAAGGCGCCGGCAGGCTTGGCGCCAGGCGAGTTCTCGCGCCAGGCCAGCGCCGGGCGGATCAGATCGGCCAGCCGCTCCAGAATGTCGACGCGCACCGCGCGCTCGCCGCACTGGCGATAGCCGAGCACGCGATAGGCATCGCGCGGCAGGCTCTTGTCGACGGGAAACGAGGTGCGGCCGGAGCTTGCCAGATGCTGAGCGTTGGACAGCGCCGACAGATCGACATTGCTCTCCTTCTCGGCCCACAGCAGCGAGGCGAGCGAGCGCGCCGCGGGCTTGAGCAGCCCCGGCAGATAGATGTGGTAGGCGCCGAAGCGCACGCCGTATTTGCGCAAGAGCGCGCGCGAGGGCTGGTCGAGATCCTTCATCTCGGCCGCGATCCGGTTGCGCTCAATCACGCCGAGCGCCTCGACGAGCTGGAAGGCGATGCCGCGGGCAATGCCGGTGATGTCCTCGGCCCTGGAGAGCGCAAACAGCGGCCCGAGCAGCTTCTCGATATGCGTCTTCAGCCAGAGATCGAGCCTGCTCTGCACGGCCTCGCGCGGCGCGCCGGTCAGCCGCTCGTCGGAGACGATGCGCACGCGCGGATGCAGCGCGTCCTCGGCCGCAACCAGCTTGGCCACGGCGTCGCCGGTCCAGCGGATGGTGCCGTCGGAGGTCAGGATGAACTGGTCGTCGGGCGCAGCCGCGAGCTTCTCGGCCCGCGCGTCGATCTCGCGCGCCAGCACCTGCTGGGCGGCGGCCTGCAGGGCCTTGGCGTCCGAACCCGCTTCCGCCGCATCGGGCGCAAAGGTAAAGCCGTCGAGCCGGCCGATGGTGTGGCCCTCGACGATCACTTCGCCGGTCTTGCCGATTTCAGTAGTCAAACCCGTATTCTCCCGCAGGCGGCGCATCAATACACTGGTACGGCGGTCAACGAAACGCTCCGTAAGCCGTTCATGCAGCGCATCCGATAATTTATTTTCGATCTCCCGTGTCACGCCCTGCCAGTGCTCGGGGTCGGCCAGCCAGTCCGGCCGGTTCGCCACGAAGGTCCAGGTGCGGATCTGCGCGATCCGGCCCGACAGCGTGTCGATATCGCCGTCGGTGCGGTCGGCCTGGTCGACCTGGGCGGCATACCAGGCGTCGGGAATGCGTCCCCTTCGCATCAGGTCGCCGAAAATCGTGGTGACGAGTTCGGCATGCGCCGCCGGCGAGATCTTGCGGTAATCGGGAATGGCGCAGGCGTCCCACAGCCGCTCGACGGCGTCGGCGCCATGCGCGAGATCGCGCACCTCGGCATCGCGCGCGGCGTGGTCGAGCACGCGCATGTCCTCGGCGACCGGCGCCCGCGTCAGGGCCTCATGGTTGGGCGGCAGCGCCAGCGATACCTGGAGCGCACCGAGCGATGAAAAATCCAGCCGCGCATTGCGCCATTGCAGCGTCTTCACACTGTCGAAGGAATGGTTCTGCAGCGCGTTGACCAGTTCCGGCTCGAACGGCGCGCAGCGCCCGGTGGTTCCGAACGTGCCGTTGCGCGTGGCGCGGCCGGCGCGCCCTGCGATCTGCGCGAATTCGGCCGGCGTCAGGCGGCGGAACTGATAGCCGTCATATTTGCGGTCGGAGGCGAAGGCGACGTGATCGACGTCGAGATTGAGCCCCATTCCCACCGCATCGGTGGCGACGAGATAATCGACGTCACCGTTCTGGAACATCGCCACCTGGGCGTTGCGCGTGCGCGGCGAAAGCGAACCCAGCACCACCGCCGCGCCGCCATGCTGGCGGCGGATCAGCTCGGCGATGGCGTAGACTTCATCGGCGGAGAAGGCGACGATCGCAGTGCGCCGCGGCTGGCGCGTGATCTTGCGGTCCCCTGCAAATTCCAGCGTCGACAGCCGCGGCCGCGTGACGATGGAGGCGCCGGGCAAGAGCTTCTCGATGATCGGCCGCATGGTGGCGGCCCCGAGCAGAAGCGTCTCGTCGCGGCCGCGGCGGTTGAGGATGCGGTCGGTGAAGACATGCCCGCGCTCGAGATCGGCGGCGATCTGGATTTCGTCGACGGCGAGAAACGACACGTCGATGTCGCGCGGCATCGCTTCCACGGTGGAGACCCAGAAGCGCGGCGATTTCGGCTTGATCTTCTCCTCGCCGGTGACCAGCGCCACGGCCTCGCTGCCGGCCCGGTCGGCGATCTTGTTGTAGACCTCGCGCGCCAGCAGCCGCAGCGGCAGGCCGATCAGCCCGGAGGAATGGCCGAGCATCCGCTCGATGGCCAGATGCGTCTTGCCGGTATTGGTCGGCCCGAGCACCGCGGTAACGCCGGCGCCGGGCGCCCGTTCATTGGAGAACGCGGCGTGGGAAGGAGAGAAGGCCATGTCGTGGGATATCTATGTGCTGGCGCGCCTTTTCGTCATTGCGAGGAGCGAGGCGACGAAGCAATCCACACCTGTGTTGTGGCGCGATGGATTGCGTCGCTTCGCTCGCAATGACGGGTGAACTAGGAACTCATTGATTCATTGGCATCATTTGCGGCGGCTGTCCCGTTTTGCGACGCCGCGCGCCGCACATTTTAAGTCTGCGAACGAGTCTGGAACGAAAGGCGCCCGAATCGCTGACTCCTCCCGGCTTCCGGCTTCGTTCACCGCAACATCCGGGGTCGGATGCAGATGGCGACACTAGATCAAGTTTGGAAGGGGCGAACAAGGCTCCGTTTTCAGCGGCAATTTCTTAAAATCGGCGAGGGCTGGAGTCGAATCAGAACCGGGCAGGAGTCAATGGGGATTCGGACTCGCTTTCACCACCCGTCATGCCCGGGCCTGTCCCGGGCATCCACGTCTTGCTTCCTCGCGGCGCCAAAGGCGTGGATGGCCGGGTCAAGCCCGGCCATGACGACGAAACTTGCGGCGACAACTACTGCGTCTTGGCGACGCGCGGCGGCACGGCCACGGTGTTGAACTGCGTCGCCTCCAGCACGGCCGGGCCGAACGGCGTCGGAATGGTGAGGCGGAACGGCACCAGCACGCGGGTGCCCGCGATCGGCACCAGCACGATCTCCATGCGCCGCTCGGCGGAGAGATATTTGATCACGGGACGGTCGGGGATGTAGCCCGCGATCGGCGTGAAGTAGATGGCGCAGACCACGGCGGGGCCGTGATAGCCCTTGGCCTTCACGGTTTCCATGCGCTTGAAATCGAGCTTGAGGTCGTAGCGCAGCCTGCCGTCGAACACCGAGGAGCCGCCGCGACAGGAGTCCTGCCCCAGCACTTCGCCATTGCCGGGCACGCGCACCAGCGAACTCGTCATGGGATCGACGACGTTCCGCCTGTGCGCGTCGGTCACCACGATGCGGTCGGCATCGACAGGCGGTTCCGGATCGATGGAGAAATCCTTCACCCCGCCATTGGCAAGGTTGATCTTGATGGTCTCGGATTTCTTCGAGGCCATGGTCGCGACGTAGTTCATCGGCACCAGCGCGCCGTTCACCATGCGCCCCTGCGCGGAGCCGGATCCGGTGCCGCCGGAAAACGCCTTCAGCAGGCCCGCGGTCGCGCCCTGCGCGGAGGCGGAATAATAGTCGTCGCCGATCTCGATGCCCCAGGTGCCGCGGCCGACCGCAATGCCGGCGAGCGAGGCCTCGTAATGCGCCTCCAGCCGGCCCTGCGCGACAGCCGGCAGCGGCGCCAGCAGCAGGAAGGCGGCCGCGCACAGGCCTGCGATCCCGGCTTTCGCTGGATGCAGGCGGGTCGGTGCCTCCGAGAGATGGGCCGAGCGGTGGGCCAAGCGGCGGTCCTGTTCTGGGCGCGAGCGGAGTGTCATCTAAGCAGCAAATGCGGCCCGGCAACTCAAATAAATATGCGGCCCTTCATTTCCGCGGGGATTGCGCCGTTTCTGTGGTGGGTTAAGACCCTGAAATCGCAGCGAAACCGCGCGGGCGCGGGGCGATTTTCGTGCCGAAAACCTTGACGCCGCGCCGCCTGCCCCCTATACGTCCGCCCGTTCCTGGAAATGGACGAGATTTTGGACCCCCGCAGGGCGCGCGAGCAGCGCGCATGCATGGCGGGGATGGAAGAGGATTTTCCGATCATGTCGCGGCGTTGTGAACTGACGGCCAAGGCCCCGCTGGTGGGCCACAAGGTGAGCCACTCCAACATCAAGACCAAGCGGCGCTTCCTGCCGAACCTGTGCAACGTCACCTTCATGTCGGACGCACTCGGCCGCAACGTGCGCCTGCGCGTCTCGACCAATGCGCTCAAGAGCGTCGACCACAATGGCGGCCTCGACAAGTATCTGTTGAAGGCGCGCGCGGCGAACCTGTCGCCGAAGGCGCTGGAACTGAAGCGCCAGATCGAGAAGAAGGTCAGTGGCGCTGCGGCGGAGAAGAAGGCGAGCTGAGAGTTTTTCGAGCTTGGGGCTGACTGGGGCACGCATGGCCCGGAAAAGTGGGTACCGGTTTTCCGACCCAGGCCATGCGGGAGTAAGCGTCCAGTAGCGTGAGAGCTTAGGCGTCAGAGTTGAGTTTGGTAGCGGCCGGGTCGGAAACGACTCGGCCGTTTTTGTTCACTCATCTGAGGCAGCAATGCTCCTCCATCACTTCTTCCTTTGAGGCGCACCGAAGAAATTTGGAAAAGTTCTCTGCGTCCGAATCCTAAGTACATCGCTGGCTTTGATAGATGTTGGCTTTCGGCGAGGTGCGCCCGCTTGCGTGATAACCTCAAGATCTGGATTGTCGATCATAACTGCATGAATGTCGTCCATGTGAGCTGGCGTCTCATTGTATATTGTCCGGTAAAGGTCTCGAAGCGAGATCGCATCGCCGAAATTTGCAACAACGCGCGGAATGTCATCGTACAATTGCTTGTGGGCTTCGTGTCTTCCCTGCTCATCGAACAGATACAACGCCCCTTCCTGCGCGGGGTCATATGCAAGCATGCTCAGGCCTGACCTACCAAAATGAGCTTGGGCAGTCTTATTGTCATGCAAGATATTGTTGTATTCCTGCCTCGCTCGATACGAATTTGCGAAGTGAATTAGCCAGTAACGCCAACCGTCCGGGTTGTTGATCGAAAACGGACTTACATACGGTGCACAGTTCTTGAACGCTTCAAAGACAATGCGTTCGGCGGCCGCCAGCCAGTTTGCATTGCTCATCATTCCTTCTAACGCAGTGAGGCGCCGCGCACTCACACCGAGAGGCCGAAGCCTTTCGTTCAGCAGACCCGAATCATCTTTCTTAAGAAAGGCCAGCAACGAAGAAATTAGGAATGTGTAGAACACTTCTGCGGAGGCAAACGACTGCATAATGTCCCTAATAGTCCCGAACTCAACATGGCTGTAGCCGCACTGATCAAGATTGAACATCACATTGGAGTAGCGACCCGTCATAAGTCGCTCCTTAATTTTAGGTGACCTGCTCCCCTGAAACGCCCCCGATTTTGAGTTAGGGTTCTGTTCTCCAGCGAGGAGACAGACGATGCGTAAAGGCAGGTTCACGGAAGAGCAGATCATCAAGGTGCTGAAGGAACACGCTGCCGGGATGTCGGCGAGCGATCTGTGCCGCAAGCACGGCATCAGCGATGCGACGTTCTACAAGTGGCGGTCGCGCTATGGCGGGATGGAGATCTCCGACGCCCGCAAACTGAAAGCCCTCGAAGAAGAGAACCGCAAGCTCAAGAAGCTTCTGGCGGAGACGATGCTGGACGCCTCGACGCTGAAGGAGATGCTTGGAAAAAACTTCTAACGCCCGGCTTGCGGAGACGTGCTGTGACCTGGGCAATCAGTGAGAAGGGCTACTCGCAGCGGCGGGCCTGCAGGCTGGTTGGCCTGCAGCCAAAGACCTATCGCTATGCCTCGACGCGACCGGACGATGGCGCATTGCGAACCCGGCTCAAGGAATTGGCTTCGCAACGGCGCCGCTTCGGCTACCGGCGTCTGGGGCTGCTATTGGCCCGGCAAGGGGTCCGGATCAATCACAAGAAGCTGTACCGGCTCTACAAGGAAGAGCGGCTGAGCGTGCGCAAGCGTGGTGGCCGCAAACGGGCACTGGGCACCCGGGCACCGATGGCGATCCCGCAGGATCAGAACCTGCGCTGGTCGCTCGACTTCGTGATGGACACGCTCTCCAGCGGCCGACGCTTCCGTGTCCTGACCCTGGTCGACGACTTCACCCGGGAGTGCCTGGGCCTAGTCGTCGACACCTCGCTCACCGCCTTGCGCGTGGTGCGTGAACTTGGCCAGATCATCGAAAGCCGGGGCTGCCCACGCATGATCGTCAGCGACAACGGTACTGAGTTCACTTCAAATGCGATCCTGGCCTGGCAGGAGGAACGAGGGATTGAGTGGCATTACATCGCGCCCGGCAAGCCGATGCAGAACGGCTTTGTCGAAAGCTTCAACGGGCGCCTGCGCGACGAATGCCTGAACGAACACCTGTTCGCAAATCTGAACGAGGCGCGCCAGATCATCGAGGAATGGAGGATCGACTACAACACCAACCGACCGCACACGAGCCTCAACGGGCTCACACCGACCGAGTTTGCAACCCGCCCCAACAAGGGCCAAACCCAGAACAGACTCTACTTATAAACGAGGGCAAACAGGGGAGCAGGTCAGCTGCATGCCCTTTCTGCTTCATATTCAATTCAGCACTGATCGATAAGGCAA
>JAHCKB010000098.1 GCA_026125985.1 Bradyrhizobium sp. | reverse complement strand
GCGTGATCGAGTTCGGCGATCTGCATATGAGCGGTGAACGCGTCCTGATCCGGGAAGCGATGGAACATGGAGGTCATCCACCAGCTAAACCGCTGAACCCGCCAAATGCGCGCGAGACAAGTTGCGGAATATGCGTTCAGCCTGTCTCGCCGGCCGTCACAATAATGTTCGATGAAACCGGCTGCCAGGCATTTGATATCGGCGACGGCCAGATTCATACCCTTTGCTCCTGTCGGGGGCACAATATGGGCAGCATCTCCGGCGAGAAACAAAGACCCGTACTGCATGGGCTCTACAACGAAGCTGCGCATCCGCGTGATCACCCGATTGAGGATCGGGCCGCGAGGAAGCCGCTCGTTGGTATCGGCATTTAAACGGACTTCGAGTTCGTCCCATATCTTATCCGCGGGCCAGCTTTTCGCCGCTCCGTCCGGATCACACTGAAGATTGTGCCGACTCAGTCGCTTGTTTCGCATCGAGTAGATAGCGCCACCGCGCTGGTGATGCGCATAGATCAATTCGTGCGATGCCGATGGCGCCTCGGCCAGTATGCTTAGCCAGGCAAACGGATACTCACGAGAGAGCACCGATAGGACGCCTTCGGGAATGGAGGGCCTCGACACTCCGTAGAAGCCATCGCAGCCGGCAATAAAATCGCAACTAATCTCGATCGGTCCTTCGGCGCCGCGGCCGCGTATGCATGGCGCTCCCTCGTCTATGCCTTCAAGGTGAACATCGTCGATCTCGAAGTGCAGCGGATAGTTCTCCTGTTCGAGCGCGGCAAGAAGATCCTTGACGACTTCCTGCTGTCCGTAGACCGTAATAACCTTACCTCCCGTCAGTCCTGAAAGGTCGATGCGTCGCCGTTCGTTGGCGAAGCGGATCTCGAATCCTTCGTGCAGGAGACCATCGCGACAAAGCCGATCACCAAGTCCTAGCTCGATCAGAAGATCGCGTGTCGCCTGCTCCAGAACGCCGGCGCGAACGCGATCGAGAATGTAGGGACGGCTCCGCTTTTCGAGAATTACCGAATCGATCCCCGCCCTTCTCAACATATATGCCAGCAAGAGCCCGGCGGGCCCCGCGCCAATGATTCCAACCTGTGTTCGTATGCTCAAGGGCATGAGTCGTTCCTCGGGTCTTAGAGCCGAGCCATCACTGGAACGGCGATCAGTAGGTAGGGGTTTGAAACTGGTTATAGATCGAAGAACACGGTCTCTGTTTCTCCCTGCAGATGGATGTCGAAGGAGTAAATCGCCTTGCCGTCTCGCTCCTGACGCGGCGCGATGAGCGTCTGCCGGCGAATCTCCCATTCGATGCTGCGAAGAACGGGATCGGCAGCGTTGGCTGGCGCTTCGTCCGCGAAATACATGCGGGTGTGCAGACCGATATTAATGCCGCGCGCCACAATCCAGAGATTGACGTGGGGAGCCATATGATCTCCTAGTCGCCCGCACACGGTCCCCGGTTTGATGGTATCGAAGGCATAGATACCTGCCTCGGTATCGAAACAGGCCCGACCGTATCCCGTAAAGCTTTCATCGAGCGCCTTGTTCTGACGATCGCCCGGATGTCGATAGCGTCCGCCGGCATTCGCCTGCCAGAGTTCGATCAACCCATCCAGCACTGGGGTGTTCAAACCATCGAATATCCGCGCCTCGATGCGAATGCGCTCGCCGCGGGTATTGGCGTCCGTAAGGACCGAACCGAACAGCGTCTTGAATGTGGTGATACCGGCATACTGCGGGGCGAGACCGATATGTAGATAAGGTCCGGCCGTTTGAGAGGCAGTTTCAGTCAGAAGCTTGACTGGGGCGATCACGTGTCGTCTCCTTGTGTGTTTTCGAACCAAGTCGCCCGCCGGCCTCTGAGTACGATATCGAATCGATAGGCACGGCTATCCATCGTCACAAACTGCGCTTCGTCCTGTACGGCGATGAGGCGATCGATCTGCGCCGAAGTCGGAATCGTTCCCACGATGGGACACGATCGGATCAGAGGGTCGCCCTCGAAATACATTTGAGTGATCAGACGTTGAGCCCATCCCGATCCGGAGATCGAGAAGTGGATATGCGCAGGACGCCAGTCCAGGCCGACCGGATAGGCTCCCGGACGGATCGTGCGGAAGCGATAGTGACCTTCGGCATCGGTAAGGGTGCGGCCGCTACCCCCGAAGTTGGGATCGAGCGGCGCAAGATACTGATCCTTTTTGTGTCGGTAGCGACCGCTCGCATTGGCCTGCCATATCTCAACAAGGGCATCCGGCACGGCTCGCCCCCATTGATCCAGCACATAACCATGAATGACTATCCGCTCCCCAAGCGGAAGCCCATCGTGGGCTCCATTGAGGATCAGATCATTATCCGCGCGCTCGAAAGTAACCTGGTCGAAGGTTGGACCCGTTATTTCTGAAAGGGTGCTCGCCAAGGGAATCAGAGACCTCCGGGGTGAGCGCAACTCAGAAAAGCGATACTTCGGCGTATAGGTTGCAGGATGAACGTTGAGATCGCGCGGAACAAACTCACCGAAGCTACTATGTTTTTTCATTCTATCGTCTCCTCGTAGGCGGCGTGCCTGCACCGTTCCAGGGCGGCACGTCCGCCGTCAACTAGTGCCGAGCGCTACCGCCGGTTCTTCTCAAGCAATTCACGGGCATCTTGAAGCAGACGTTTTCCATCGCCACCCTTTTTTGCAATCTCGGCGAACCAGGCGTCGTAAACCTTCTCGCCTGCCGCCTGCCACCGCTTGAATTCATCCTGCGACAGGGAAGTCACCTTATCCCCATTCTCGACAGCCTGCTTTCTGTAAGGCTCGACGACGTTGTCGAAAGCCCGTTGCCCGGCCTGCCCGGACATTTCGATCCCTCCATTGTCATCGATCACCTTTTGCAGGTCGGCGGGGAGGGACTTATATTTGTTCTCGTTCATAACGAAGGCAAAAATGGAGTTTGAGAATTTTCCCTCGCCCACCGGCGTCTCTAAAGAAAACTTGGCAATTTCCTGAAGCTTCACCGCCGGCACGCCTTCCCAGGGCACCATGGCGCCATCGATAACGCCCTTGGTCATCGATTCAGGTACCTGCGGCAGCGGCATTTGCACGGGAGCTGCGCCAAGCGCTGTCAACATCACCGCATTGACGCGATTAGCTGCACGGATCTTGAGCCCCTTAAGATCCTCCAGCTTCGCTACCGGCTTGGAAGCGAAGTGAAACACCACGCCGTCGTGTACATGCATGAAGATCGGGTGAACGCCTCTCAATTCGTCCTTCGAATTCTTCTCCATGTAAGCCCACAAAGCGCGACTGCCTTCTTCGGCGGAGCGGATGAGGAACGGAAGTTCAAACACTTCGGACTTCGTGAAACGTCCCGCCTGATAGCTGAGGACGGTCCACACGATGTCGACGGCGCCATCGCGCGCCTGATCAAACAACTGGGCAGGCGTCCCGCCAAGTTGCATGGCTGGATAGATCTGGCACTGCAACCGCCCGTTCGAGTCCTTGTTGATCTTATCGCACCATGGCTTGATCAAGTTCGTATGGGCGTTCGAGGTTGCCGGCAGGAAATGATGAACCTTGAGCGTCGTCGTCTGGGCGCTCGCGGACTGAACGGCAACGACAGCAAAGATGCTTGCAAATCCGAGAGCTCGTAGTCTTGTCTTGATCATGATCGCTTCTCCTCCTCGGTGACTTGTTCAGTAGAGATCACTAATGAAATGCACGCACCAGAAACAACGATATGCCCGGTATAAATACCAGCAGGATGAGGCGTATGGCGTCCGACAGCAGGAAAGGCATTACGCCCTTGAAGGTCTGGGTGAGGGGAACGTCCTTGGCGAGACGGTTGATGATGTAGACGTTCATGCCGATAGGCGGATGAACCAGACCGATCTCGACCACCATAAGGGCCAGGATGCCGAACCAGATCGACTTCTCGTCGGGCGACAGGCTAAAGAAGTCGAGACCCATAACCATCGGATAAAAGATCGGAATGGTCAGCAGGATCATCGCGAGCGAGTCCATCACCGATCCAAGAAAGATATAGATCAACAGAATTATGAGCATGATAGTGAGTGGCGGCATGCCGCTGCCTTTCGCCCATTCCGCCAGCGTAACCGGCAATTGGGAAAGAGCGAGAGTATGGTTCATCATGTCGGCGCCGAGCAGCACCAGATAGATCATCGCGGTGGTTTGCGCAGTGCCGAGTACGCTTGCCTTCAGGCCCGGTAGTCGCATTCCGCCCGTCGTGACCGCCAAGAAGCCGCATGCCGCCGCGCCCAGCGCGGCCGCTTCCGTTGGCGTCGCCCAGCCGCCATAGATGCCCACAACCACCACCAGGAAGACAAGAAGAACGGGAGAGACTTGCAGAAGGGCTTGAATGCGCTCGGAATTGGAGGCACGTGGGCCCGCAGGCCCCGCGGCAGGATCGAAAGCTACGATGATGCGGATGACCAGCATGTAGCCGAACATCGCAAGCAATCCTGGGACGGCCGCCGCCATGAAGAGCTTGCCGATCGATTCCTGCGTCAAGACCGCGTAGATGATCAACGGAACGGAGGGCGGGATCATGATGCCGAGCGTGCCTCCGGCCGCCAGCGCTCCGGTCGCCAAGCTTCCCGAATAGCCGTATCGGCGCAGTTCGGGTAGAGCCACTTGCCCCATCGTTGCCGCCGTGGCGAGCGAAGAACCGCAGATCGCACCGAAGCCCGCACAGGCGCCCACGGCCGCCATCGCCATGCCGCCGCGCCGGTGGCCGAGAAATGCCCTGACGAATCCGAATAAAAGCTGGCTCAATCCGCCATGGGTCGCGAATTGCCCCATGAGTAGAAACAATGGGATAACCGCAAGGTCGTAGTTCGAGAGCCTGGCGAACGGCAGATAGTTCAGATTGATGAGGAAGGTTGCGATGTTGCCGCCGGAAAGCAGAATATACCCCGTCGCCCCTGCGACGAACATTGCTGCTCCGATCGGCACGCGGAGCGCAAGGAGAACCATCAATCCGCCGAAAACGAGAACGGCGATTTGCGTCCCGCTCATCGCACGCTCCTGCCCGTAGAGCTGCACGCGTTCCGGAGTGAAAGCGCGGCCATATAGAATCCGGAAGCGGCGAGCAAAACGAAACCCGGCACCATCAGGATCTGGGGAATCCAGATCGGCCAGGCAAGAATGGTCGAAGTCTCGTTATAAAGCCGCACCGACAACGCCCCGACAGTGGCGCGCCATCCAAGCAACACGGCCATTCCCGCCAGCAACAACGATCCGACGCCGTCAAGCGTATCGATGGCCCAGCGAGGCAGCGAATTCGTAAAAAAATCGACTTTGGCGTCGCCGCAAGTGAGGTGGCACCACGCGAAGAACGTCGACGAAGCGAAGGCCGCGCAGAGTTGCAAGACTTCGACGTCGCCGGGCACCGGAGCAGACCAGAGTTTGCGCCCGACGATCGAGACCACCGACATCACGACAAGCGCGACGAGTACAAGTCCGCCCGCGATCGCGAGCCATTTGCTAGTAGCTACTAACAGCTTGCCGATCGGTCCGAACTCCTTGCTCGGACAGGTCGCGGTATCGATACCGGGGTCGTGCATGGCGCCTTCCATAATGCAACTAATCGACACGACGAGGCGGGATCGTAGCCGCTCGGAGCAATCTCAGGGGGTTTTCGACGAGGATCGCCCTCCTTGCCCGCTCATCCGGGACGAAAGCCGCCAGCGCGTCGAGCAGCTTTCCCGCGTCGGGGAACCGGCCGGCGTCGAAGTACCCCGTGTGGGGCCAATCGCTTCCCCAAAGAAGGCGCTCCGGAGCCACCGCGGCGAGCCGGTGCGCGAACGGCACGACATCGGTATAAGGCTGACCTTGATGGGAAATTCGGTCCGCGCCGCTGATCTTGACCCAGATGTTGTCGCGCCCGGCGAGCGAAACCAGCGATTCAAAGGAAGGATGATAAAGTCCATGCCGCGGGTCGATGCGGCCGAAATGATCGATGACCACGGTAATGGGGATCGACGAAATCCATGATTCTAGTTCAGGCAACGCGGATCCGGCAAAATGCAGTTCCACGAACCATCCTAGATCGCCAATGCAATGAAGAACATGGTCGAACACTTGGCGGTCTAGCGTCCCTCCATGTTGAGGATTGAAGGCAAAGCGCACTCCACGCGCGCCGGCGCGATGCAGAGCGCGGCAGTTTTCTGGTGTCGCGGCACCGTCAAGCCGGACCACGGCGAGATATTGGCCCTCCGAACGCGCCGCCGCATCGAGATCGACGGCGTTGTCGAACCCGTGCGTATTGGCGTGAACGACGAAGCCGCGCTCGATGCCCAGGGCCTGATGAAAACTGCGGCAGGCCTCGAACGAGGCGTCAGGTGGGGTGTATTTACGGTTCGCGGCAAAGGGAAACCTATTCTGCGGCCCGAGAACGTGGAAATGAGTATCCCAGCTGCCTGCGGGCAACGACCACGTCGGGCGAGATACCCTCGCCGGAGGTCCGAGACAGTCCCTTATTACAACTTCGGTGTCCATCAGATCAGCATCTCTCTCCCAAGCGTTGTTTGTAAGTATGCATACTATGATATAAGATGGCAAGCCATGAGCAAAGCCCCTGTCAAACTCCGCCACTCTCCGCCCGATCTTCATGAACGACCGGGCTTTCTGGTACGACGCGCGAACCAGATCCTGATGAGTCTCGCCGAGCAAGAAACCGCGAAGATTGGCCTCACGCCGCCTCAGCATGTCCACCTGCTGGCGCTCGGACGATGGGGCGCACTCGATCAGATCACCCTCGGCAAAGCGCTCGGCATCGACCGTGCGACTGTCGGGCAAGTCGTCGGCCGTCTCGAAGCGCGCGGCTTACTGCAGAGAAAGCTCGACCCGAAAGACGGCCGGCGACGAATCGTCGCGCTAACCTCGCGCGGCCGGGATTTGCTCAAGCCTGCAAACGCGGCGGCTCTCAACGTCTCCGAGCGCCTTCTTGCCGCTCTCGACCAGAGGGAGCGAAAAGAGATTGTACGGCTTCTCACCAAACTCGTGACGGCGTTGGCCGATGAAGCTCCGACGATCGCCGAGCCCGTGGCGGCCACCTCTCGGACTGGGACTGGTACGCGCGCATCGACCGGCGCGCTAAGGGCGCGGAGGCCGCGAAAATTTGCGGGTTTAACCCGAGACTGAAACGGATATCCAAATGCTCCAGTCATTTACATTCGATAGCGCCATCCCACGGGTGGTTTTTGGCGTCGTCGGCCTCGACGTGCTGGCGGCCGAGACTGCTTCGCTCGGCGTGTGCGCCCCACTTCTGGTGACGACACGCCGAGGTGCCGCGAAATGGACCTCGTTTCCGGATTCTTCGCCCTTCGCCATCGCCGGCCTGTACGATGGGGCGGAGGTCCACACTCCTGTCAATGTGACTGAAGATGCACTTCGTTATGCACGATCCGTTAGAGCGGATGGTTTCGTCTCATTCGGAGGCGGCTCATCGATCGGTCTCGGCAAGGCATTGAGCCTACGCACGGGCCTGCCACATCTTGCGATCCCCACCACCTATTCGGGCTCGGAGATGACCTCCATCCTCGGCGAAACCAGCCAGGGCAAGAAACAGACGCACCGCAACCGGGCCATTCTACCAGCGACCGTCCTGTATGATGTATCGAATACCCGAGATTTGCCCACTCCAGTCTCGGTAATGTCGGGCTTGAACGCGATCGCCCATGCAGTCGAGGCGATGTATGCCCAGAATGGAAGCCCGCTGATTTCCGACATCGCCGAACGCGCGATCAGTGCAATGGCGAGAGCCATCCCGAACATCGTTGAAACACCGTCCGATCTCGTTGCCCGCCAGGACGCGCTCTATGGAGCCTGGCTCGCCGGCATATGCCTCAATGCGGCAGGAATGGGGCTTCACCACAAGCTTTGTCACGAATTGGGCGGCGCCTTCGATTTACCTCATGCCGAACTTCACGCGATTCTTCTTCCTCACACGCTTGCGTACAACCAGATCGCAATGGCAGAAGCGTACGGGCGCCTTCAAGCCGCGCTCGGTGATCCCTCGCCGCAGCACCGCTTGTTCGAATTTGCTAGAGTGGACGGAATTCCCCGCTCCCTGGCCACCCTCAAAATGCCGCGAGAGGGCATCGATTCGACAGTCGCACGGGTATTATCGAATCCATATTGGAATCCGCGTCCGCTGGAGGCAGCTCCTCTCCGCGACCTTATCGAACGCGCCTGGAATGGCGCGGTTCCCGACTCGCCAATGTAGAGACAACCGAACTTTTGCAAGAAGCATCGCCGCCAGTGGCGCCATGCGGCGATATCGATCCAACCTCGGCGATCAAGCCGAAAGGCGCAATCATCCGGCTCGTCGCGCGATACCCTACAATCGCTATCGTCCGAAATGCGATTTAACCGCAAAAGCCGCAATCATGGCAACGAGTTGCACCTCGCAACGCCTGTAATGGCAATCGCTGACTGGATGGTTGCGTCGTCGAGCTGTATCGCCAAGCTCGTCCAAATATCAGGCAGGGCGAATATAGGACCCAGCCGCTACCGCGAAGCCGCCTGCCTCGCCGCCGCAGTTGCGCGATTCGTTGAATCAGAAGTATAGGATTTGTATGGGTTAGAAATCTCGCGCCGGTAAGGATTGTCTGGTTATGATCTGAGATCGTTGAATGTGATTGCAAGCGCATCAGGCGCTCGACCCGGTGCTGACCGCAATCGATACACAAGCAAGCTCATCGCAGACCAGCAGGCCCGTACCATCGCCGATGTGTTGAATAACGACGCATCCGCGCGCGTTGGATGGTCGCTGGCTGCGGGATCCGGCTATCTCGAATTTTCGATGCGCAGATTTCTCGTGAATAGTTCGGATTTGACTTTCAATGGACTTGCGGGTGTGACGCCGATCGCCGGTTTTCCCCCTGAAAGCCTCGAACGAATCGAAGCCCTCAAAGGTCCAAGCGCCATGCTTAATGGCGCCAGCCTTCATGGAAGCCTGGGAGGGGCGATCAACGCCGTGCCCAAGCGCGCGCTCGACACGCCGGTGACACAACTGACGGCGACATACGACTCGAGAAGCCAGCTCGGCACCCATATCGATTTCGGACGGCGGTTTGGTGACGCGAAAGAGTTCGGCATGCGGTTCAACGGCGTCTATCGAAACGGAGGCACTCCGCTCGACAGACAGTGCGCTCTCGCTCTGGACTATTGCGGCGAGCGATTCCGAATGTCAGTGGACCTCGGCTATCATGATCAAACGCGAGATCAGCCTCTAAACAAGATGAGCGTACGGCCCGGATTCTCCATCCCTGCGCCACCCGCTCCGGGGTCCAATTTCCAGCAGCCTTGGGGATACATGGGAATTACGGACCGCTATGGCATCGTCCGAGCCGAATACGGCCTTGCGCCAAGCTGGACAGTTTTCGCTGCCATTGGGCGAAGAACCTCCCAGAGCGAAACGCTCGACTCGATTAGCTCTCTTATCAACGCGAGGGGCGATATCGCGCAGACCTTTGCTTAAGGGAAGCTAGTAGAAGAGGATAGAAGCTGGATCTGGATCGATAATTTCAAAGATTCGCGTGTCGCCCGCAGTTTCATTAGCCATAAGTATGACGCAGCGCTCAAATCTGAGATCGCGCTCCTCGTTGGCGAGAATGCGTGATGGCCAAGAAAACCACACGCCGCGATCGCGTTGTCGCCGCCGGTCAGTTGTTGTTCGGCGAGACGCGTTGGCAAAGCCCGCTGGCGCGTCTTTCCGGCTTGTCGCCGGCGCTGATGCAAAAGATCGCCGACGGCACCCGCGAGGTGACGGATGACGTCTACAGCAAGGTTGCGCAGGCCCTGCTCGGGGAGATCGAGCGCATGAATAAGGCGACCAACCGCGTCGGTGAAATCGCCGGCGCGATGCTGGCAGATCTGGATGGCGAGAAATGACCAAAATTCTTGACATGATGGCCCGCGAACACGCTGCAGCAGAGTCTGCGCGGCGGCTATTCTCCGCGTCCAGATAGGTCCGCGCAGCCGCGTCGAGGCCAAGGCGTTGGCGCAGCAACTCGCCACGCTGTGCCAAACGATCTGTGCCGCAGCTGCCGATATCAGGAACGCAATGCCCATGAGCTCGCCGCCGCCCAGTGAAACCGCTCTCGTCCGGCACGTCATCGATGCCTGTCAAAATGCCATCAAGCAGGCGGTGACCCAGCCGTCGCGCGTCAACGGTCTCGCCAATGGGCTTGGTGCGGCGCTGAGGTCGCTGCAACTTATCCAAAGCGAGGTTGCCAAGGGCAGCGCCGGCGCTTCGGTCATCATCGACAACGCCGATGCGCTGACTCGTAACGCCCTTAGCGATGTTCTGCGTATTGCGTCGCAGCCAGATGACGCACTGGCTGCGCTGGCGGCAGTGAGCGACGTGGCACCGCCTGCGCCGTCCCCGGCTTTCGATCCGACAAGTCGGCCGCGGGGCAGACCCGCTCCAGCCACTCATTGCTGCCGCTTTTCAGTGAAATCTCGCAGGCCTACATCGACATGCGCATCGAGCGCGACGGTGAAAATCATGCGGACATTTCCATCCTAAAGCTTCGCCGACAAGCGTTTCTGGATGTGGTTGGTGACCGCACGCCCGACAAATACTTCCCGTCCCATCTTCAGGCCTTCGTCAGCAGGATGCAGTACTGGCCGGCGAACGTCACCAAACGTGCGGATATGGAAGGCAAGTCAACTCGCGATGTCTTGGAGGAAAACAAGACCTTCGCGTTGAAGACCATGAAAGATAGCTACGTCGCCAATGTGCGCACGATGATGCGGTATAGCATGCAGGATAATCACTATCGCGATCCATTCGCCGGAGTGAAGATAGCGTATCCGCAGACACTGATACCATCCAAGCCACGCGAAGGGGTGGCCATGGATGTTACCAATCGGGTTTTCCGCAACGGTGTCGCGTCCGGCTTTCTCGACGAGGCCATGCTGCCGCTGCTCGCCAAGCTCACGTCGCGTCGTCTTGGACTTCTCACGTTCCTACGCGCTGACGACATCCGCCAGAAAGACGATGTCTGGATCGCGCAAACCGACGGCATCGTGGAGGTCAAGGACGAGAAAACGGGCAAGAAGTCGTGGCGGCGCGTTCCGATCAAGACCTCGGAATCGATGACATTCTACGTCCTGCACAACTACCTCGATGAGATCGGTTTCGTTGCATGGATGCGCTCGCGCAAGGGCTTCATCTTTGAGGCGGCGCGCGAACACCCCGACCCCTCGAAATACATGTCGAAAACGATGCAGAATCATATGAAACGCTGCGGTGCCAAGGGAGGTGAGGTTTTCCATTCGCTGCGTGGTGACGCGATCGACGAGATGCGGGGGGCGGACATCGAGGGTCGTGCGCGCCGGCTGCAGTCAGGACATGAACAGTGCACGACAACTACGGTTTCCGCGCGCTCACGGCCAAACAATGCCAGTACCTCGCCAGTAGGCCGCTTCAGGAGGGAATCGACTGGTCTGTATTCAGGGGGCTTGATTTCGATGCGAGGTGCCGTCGCGGAGTTGGTAGGAATTGAGGGTGGCGTAGTCTCCGGGGTGATCAACCTCGAATCATCCGGCGTTGAAGCGTCGGACTGGAGACTACGCCATGACCAAGCTTACCACGAAGCCTGATTCCATGCAGCCTGCGACTGAGATGGCTGTTGATCCTTTCGATAACTGGTTCGACCCGATCGAGACCGAGGTACGGGCTCGGGCGCGTCAATTCATCGAAGAGCTGATCCGCGGCGAGCTCGATACCGCGCTGGCCCGGCCGCGTTACGAACGAAGCAAGATGGCCGGCAACGAAGCAGGAGCCTGCGTCACGGGCCACCGTCATGGCAGCCGGACGCGCTCGCTGACGGGCACGTTCGGGCCGATCGAGATCGCGGTGCCGCGGGCCCGGCTGACCACTTCGGAAGGCAAGACGACGGAATGGAAGAGCCAGGCGCTGCGGGCCTATCAGCGGCGCACGCTTGCCGCCGATGCGCTGATCGCGAGCACCTATCTCGCCGGCACCAATACCCGGCGGGTGCGTCGCGCGCTGGCGGCGTTGTTCGGCGGGACAGTCGGCAAGGACACGGTGAGCCGGACGTGGCGCAAGGTGAAGAGCGACTGGGATGCCTGGAACACCCGCTCACTGGCCGAGGATCCGATCGTGCGCCTGATCCTCGACGGCACCGTCGTTCGCGTGCGGCTCGACCGCAAGGCGACCTCGATCTCGCTCCTCGTTGTCCTGGGCGTGCGCGCCGACGGCCAGAAGGTGCTGCTCGCGATCAAGAGCATGGGCGGAGAGAGCGCCGAGGCGTGGCGCACTGTCCTCGACGATCTAATTAGGCGCGGGCTACGGCGGCCCGAGTTCCTCATCGTCGATGGCGCGCCGGGGCTCGACAAGGCCATTGCCTCGGTCTGGGACGGAGTGCCGGTCCAGCGCTGCACGGTCCACAAGCACAGGAACCTTTTCGCGCATGCACCCGAGCGCCTGCATGACGAGATCACCGCGGATTACAACGACATGATCTACGCGACGACACCTGAGGAGATAGAGGTCCGCCGCAAGGCCTTCATTCGCAAATGGAGGCTCAAGCACCGCGCTGTCGCCGACAGCCTGGAAGAGGCAGGGGAACGCTTGTTCACCTTCACTCGCTTGCCGCCGAGCCAATGGCGCAGTGTACGCACCACGGATGAGATCGACAAGTCTTTTCTGCGCGATCTGTTACGGATGAGATCGACAAGTCTTTTCTGCGCGATCTGTTAAGCTGGAATGACACGTGTGACGCTTGGCAAGAGCCTGGCTCGAGAATGTCAGCCCGGCTGCGCAGCTCTCCTCATTGGCGCTCATCTCTGGCGGCGCCCGTGCGCCGCTTTCCAGGACCACGCCGCTGCCATCGGCTGACGAACTGTTCGTAGACCTGTTCAGCATGGCGCGCGACATCGATCTCCCGATCCCGCAACTCCTTGATGTTATAAGCGTAGGCTGCGCCACGCTTGTTTCCCTTTCTTGCCGGTTGGCCGGCCTGCAGCTCCATCGCGCGGAGTTTGTTGGCAACCAGCGCTGGACGCGCCCATTGGTAATCTGCATCCCTGGTCAGCAGATGCCAGCAGAGCACCGCGAGCTTGCGTGCGACGGCGACTGCTGCGACCTGATGACCACGCCGGGCTCGGATCCGGAGGAAGAATGACCGCAGCGGGCCTGGTGCCTTGGAGGCGGCCCAGGCTGCCTCCACCAGCATGGCGCGCGCGTGACTGCGGCCGCGCTTGCTGATGCGGCCATGCTGCGCCAGCCCAAGGCCCGATTGGCGCACCCGCGGATTGAGCCCGACATAGCTGACAAGCTTCTGCGGCGAGCAAAAGCGGCCGATGTCGCCGATCGCCGCGACGAGACCTGCGGCTACGATGATGTTGACGCCAGTAATGGTCAGGAGGCGTTTGACGGCCGGATCTTCGATCACTTTCTCGGCGATTTCGCGGTCGAGAAGCTCGAGGTCTTCGGCGAGCCGGTCAAGCTCACGCAGATGCCGATCGATGGCGGCCTTCTCATCGTCCGGCAGTGCTTGGCGTCCGAGCCAGCTCCGACCCAACCGACCAAACAAATCGGCATGAGGGCACGGCGGGATAAGGTGCGCCTGCAGGATGGCATGTATCTCGTTCTTGATTCGGGTTCGATGCCGAACGATCTGATTGCGACGTGCCACCAGGCGACGCAGACGTTCGGTATCCGCATCGGGTATCCAGACCTCAGGCAGGAACCCCGCTGCCCGCAGCGACGCCAGAACGCCCGCGTCAATCTTGTCTGTCTTGACGTGAGCATGCGCGATCGCCTTCACTTGCAGCGGGTTGGCGATGATCACGCGCGCGACATACGGACCGAGCACCCGCACCACCGCCATGGCATTGCCGGTCGCCTCGATGACGACTTCGTCTTCTTTGCTTAGACTGCGGCCGAACCCTTCAAGCCCCGAACGGGTCATATCGATCCGCCCGGCGGGACGAAGCCGGCCTGCTTCCCAGAACACCACCTCCGCAAAAGTGCGGTGGATGTCCATGCCGAGTACACGTTGCATCTTCTGCTCCTCTCATTTGGTTCGACGGGAGCAGTGGGCCACACGACAACTACGGATCCGCGCTCACAGCGCAACCGGGTGGGTCGCAGGGGCGGCCAGCTACTAACACGAGCTCACGGCTCATCGTACAGATCGGCCTGCCCACTGACGTGCTCCCGGTGCCCCTCGTCCCGGATGGTCACACCATACGCC
>JAHCKB010000097.1 GCA_026125985.1 Bradyrhizobium sp. | reverse complement strand
TCTTGGGCATCAGCACTCTCTAATCTGTCCTGCCACGGGAGCAAAACAGGCGGTTTCGGGCGTTTCGAGGGCTATATTATGGGCCAGTCCGGCAATGGGCAACCTTGCGAGCCACCCATCTGGGACATGGCTTGATATGACTTTCGTAGCCGTCAGGCGGGGCTAGCCCTGCACCGCCTTGGCAAAATTGGCGAAGAATTCGTCGGCCAGCTTCTTGGCGGCACCGTTGATCAGGCGCTGGCCAAGCTGCGCCAGTTTGCCGCCGATCTGCGCCTCAACATTATAACTGAGCAGCGTGCCGCCGTCCTTCTCCGCCAGTGCCACCGTGGCGCCGCCCTTGGCAAAGCCGGCCACACCGCCCTCGCCTTCGCCGGAAATCCTGTAGCCGTTCGGCGGATCGAGATCGCTCAGGGTGACCTTGCCCTTGAAGCGCGCGGAGACGGGGCCGACCTTCATCTTGGCGGTGGCGCGGAAGCCGTGCTCATCGGTCTTTTCCAGCTCCTCGCAACCGGGAATGCAGGCCTTCAGCACCTCGGGGTCGTTGAGCTTGTCCCAGACGGCCTGGCGCGTCGCCGGAAGCTGTACTTCGCCGGTCATTGTCATCGCCATGGGGGCCTCCTCGGTCGCACAATATGTCTCCCCAACTAGAGCACCGGCGCACCAAAGAAAAGACCCCGCTGAAGCATGGGCACTCTCAGCAAACTCGCAACTGCAGCAAAGCGAACCGATTCGCTGTGGAATCGGCAGCGGCCCGCCACGATGGCGCAGCGGGCAAGGATGTCGCATCCTTGCGCCGAATCCGTAGCAATGTCATTGCCCTGCGTGAACTGCATGACGAGGACGCCCCCATGCCCATGATCGATGCCGATGGCTGCCTGCTCAACGTATCCGTCGAAGGCCGCGACGGCGGACCGACACTGATGCTGTCGAACTCGCTGGGCTGTACCTTGCAGATGTGGGAGCCCCAGATGAAGGCGCTCACCCAGGTGTTCCGCGTGATCCGCTACGACCGTCGCGGTCATGGCAAGTCGCAGGTGCCGGACGGCCCCTACTCCATGGAACGCTTCGGCAAGGACGTGCTGGCGATCCTCGACGACCTCAACATCGAGAAAACCCATTGGTGCGGCCTTTCGATGGGCGGCATGGTCGGACAATGGCTGGGCGCCAATGCGCCGGAGCGCATGGGCAAGATCATCCTCGCCAACACCACCTGCTATTATCCCGATCCCACCAACTGGCATAACCGCATCAAGGCAGTGAGCGAAGGCGGCCTTGCAGCCATCGCCGACACCGTGATTGCAGGCTGGCTCACCGCGGACTTTCGCGAAAGCGCCCCGCAGGCGGCGGAGAATCTGAAGGCGATGCTGCTGGCCACGCCGGTCAAGGGCTATCTCGCCTGCTGCGAGGCGCTGAGCACGCTCGATCAGCGCGAACTGCTGCTGAAGATCAAGAGCCCGACACTGGTCATTGCCGGACGTCACGACATGGGCACGACGGTGGCGGCCGGCGAATTCATGCGCAGCCGCATTCCCGGCGCCAGCATGACCATCCTGGACGCTGCCCACATATCAAATGTCGAGCAGCCTCACGCCTTCACCGATGCGGTGGTGGGCTTCCTTACGCAGCGCTGAGCGGAGCAGGAATTACCTGCTGTCGGCGAACCGAGGCCCTGCAAGCGCGACAGCGCTCGTCGCCTCTACCTTTTGCGCGGGCCGTTGGAACACCAGCACGATCGCGGCACCGAGCATCAGGAGCAGCTCGGTGGCATGCAGCCGCAGCGCGCCGCTCTCGCCGACCTGCGAGGCCATCACCATGCAGGCGAAGCTGAGCAGGCTGCCGATGGCAAGCGCAACGCCGAGCGCCTCGTCGCAGGCGCCGCTCCTGCGGGTGGAGGGCCAGCACAGCAGGACGAGAAACACCGCAAGGAACACAAGCGCCGCAAAGCGGCCCAGCGCAAGCAGCCAGGCCACGCGCACCAGATTGATGCCGGCAACGTGCAGATGATCGCTGACGAACAGCGCCGCCGAAATATTCGGCTGCTCATAGAGCGCATGAACCGGCGCAAACATGATGTTGTAGGCGACCATGCCCCAGACGGGGATGAAGTAGGCCGCAAGCAGCGCGCCGTTGATGGAGCCGATCCGCCAGTTTGACATGTCGCTTCCCGTTATCTCCGCCCTGGCCCGTCGGGGCCGGCGGTTTGGATGCGACGTAACGCCCATAAATTGCGAGCGGCAATTTAAACCCTTTGTTTACCTTAACCCTCCTGCCTGCACGCGTTTCACATACGGAAGCAACAGGTTCCCGCCCCTGCGGGAACCGAGGGTTCCGTTGCGATCATTCCGCGGCGAACGTCGGGCCAGATCATGACCGGCCCCCGCCGCCTCAAAGTACCTCTGCAAAAAGCCTTTAAGCCGCAGGGGACGCGGTTGCCGCCCCCGGTTCCCGCCTGTTAGAAAATGAGACGACGCGTCGTTCAAGGCTGCCAGGGGGCCCTCGCCGCGTTGCTTCTCCAGCTCGCGGCAGCGCATGGATTATTTCGCCCAGCAACTGATCAACGGCCTCGTACTCGGCTCGATCTATGGCCTGATCGCCATCGGCTACACCATGGTCTATGGCATCGTCGGCATGATCAATTTCGCCCATGGCGACATCTTCATGATCGGCGGCTTCATCGCCATGATCTCGTTCCTGGTGCTGATCTCGTTCGGACTGACCGCCGTCCCGGTGATCCTTCTGGTCATGCTGCTCGTCTCGATGGCGATCACCGCCCTTTACGGCTGGACCGTCGAACGCATTGCCTACCGCCCGCTGCGGCATTCGTTCCGCCTCGCGCCCATGCTCTCGGCCATCGGCATGTCCTTCATCCTCAGCAACTTCGCGCAAGTGGCGCAGGGCGCACGCGTCAAGCCGATACCGCCGATCATCACCGGCGGTCATACGCTGCATGAGGGCGCAACCGGTTTCAACGTGCAGCTCTCCAACATCCAGATCGTCGTGGTCGTCACCACGATGGTGCTCCTCGCCCTGTTCACCTGGCTGGTATCGCGCACCCGCCTCGGGCGCGACATGCGCGCCTGCGAGCAGGACCAGACCATGGCGGCGCTGCTCGGTGTCGACGTCGACCGCACCATCTCCTTCACCTTCGTGATCGGCGCTGCGCTCGCGGCCGTCGCCGGCATGATGTACCTGCTCTATTACGGGCTCGTGGACTTCTTCATGGGCTTCGTGGCGGGCATCAAGGCCTTCACGGCGGCGGTGCTCGGCGGCATCGGCTCGCTGCCCGGAGCGATGCTCGGCGGGCTGGCGATCGGGCTGATCGAGACGTTCTGGTCGGCCTATTTCTCGGTCGAGTACAAGGACGTCGCGGCGTTCTCGATCCTGATCGTTGTGCTGATCTTCCTTCCGACCGGCCTGCTGGGCCGGCCCGAAGTTGAAAAAGTCTGAACGGACCGCGCGCGTGAACTCACCCCCGCCCGCCTCCTCACACGCCATGCTCGACACGAAGCCCGCCTTCATTCTGAAGAAGGCATCGCTCAGCGCATTGGTGGCGCTGGTGCTGTTTTCGCTGATGATCGGCCTGCGCACCGAAGCCGGACCGGAAGGCAAGCTGATCTACTGGACGCGCTTCGGCGATCTCGCGACCATCGTTGCCATCGTGTTCGGCGGCAGCATCGTCATCGAATTGCTGCGGCAATGGATCGGGCCGGTCGGAGCGGCGGCACTCGTTCCGGCCTGGCTCCAGAAACTGATGGACTTTGTCGGGCGCTGGCTGGGGCCGGCGCTGCTCGGCTTTGCCATTCTCGTTCCCGTGATCTTCTACGATCAGCGCTACATCCTCGACCTCGCCATTCTGGTGCTTACCTATGTGATGCTCGGGTGGGGATTGAACGTCGTGGTCGGCCTCGCCGGCCTGCTCGATCTCGGCTACGTCGCCTTCTATGCGGTCGGCGCCTATTCCTATGCGCTGCTTGCGACCACTTTCGGCCTCTCCTTCTGGATCTGCCTGCCGCTCGCCGGAATCCTCGCGGCCTTCTGGGGCGTGCTGCTCGGTTTCCCCGTGCTGCGGCTGCGCGGCGATTATCTGGCGATCGTCACGCTGGCCTTCGGCGAAATCATTCGTCTCGTCCTGATCAACTGGCAGGACTTTACGGGCGGGCCGAACGGCATCTCGGGCATTCCGCGTCCGAGCTTCTTCGGCATTCCATTGACGGCCGATGAGGACGGGTTCGCCGCAAGGTTTGGTCTTGAGTTCTCTCCGACCCATCGCGTCGTATTCCTGTTCTATGTAATCCTTGCGATGGCGCTGCTCACCAACTGGGTCACGATCCGTCTGCGTCGGCTGCCGATCGGACGCGCTTGGGAAGCGCTTCGCGAGGATGAAGTTGCCTGCCGTGCCCTGGGCATCAACATCACCGCGACCAAGCTCACGGCGTTCGCGACCGGCGCGATGTTCGGCGGCTTCGCCGGCGCGTTCTTCGCCACGCGGCAAGGCTTCATCAGCCCCGAATCCTTCACCTTCCAGGAATCGGCGCTGGTGCTCGCCATCGTCGTGCTCGGCGGAATGGGCTCGCAGCTCGGCGTGGCGCTGGCGGCAGTCGCCATGATCGGGGGCTTCGAGCTGTTCCGCGGGCTGGACCAGTACCGCATGCTGGTTTTCGGCTTTGCCATGGTGCTCCTGATGATCTGGCGGCCGCGCGGACTGGTCGGCCATCGCGCGCCGACCGTGTTCCTGAAACAAAGCCGTGCGATCTCTTCCGACCTCGTCAAGGAAGGGCACGGATGAGCGGACAAATCCTTGCCGTCGATCGCCTGTCGATGCGCTTTGGCGGCATCGTCGCCGTCAACGAGCTTTCCTTCGAGGCCGAGCGGCGCAAGATCACGGCGCTGATCGGACCGAACGGCGCCGGCAAGACCACGGTTTTCAACTGCATCACCGGCTTCTACAAGCCCACGTCAGGCGCGATCCACCTCACCCACGAGGACGGTAGCGCCTTTGCGCTGGAGCGGCTCAACGATTTCCGCATCTCCAAACAGGCAAAGGTCGCGCGCACCTTCCAGAACATCCGCCTGTTCCCCGGCATGACGGCGCTGGAAAACCTCATGGTGGCCCAGCACAACGCGCTGATGCGTGCGTCGGGGCTGACTTTCCTCGGCCTGATCGGCGCGTCGTCCTGGCGTCAGGCGGAACAGCGCGCGATCGACCTGGCGACCGTCTGGCTGAAGCGCGTCGGCCTGATCGACCGCGCCGATGACGCGGCCGGCAACCTGCCCTATGGCGACCAGCGACGGCTGGAAATCGCGCGGGCGATGTGCACCGAGCCGGCTCTGCTCTGCCTCGACGAGCCGGCGGCCGGCCTCAACGCGCGCGAAAGCGGTGCGCTCAGCGAATTGCTGCTCTCGATCCGCAGCGAGCACGGCACCTCGATCCTCCTGATCGAGCACGACATGTCCGTCGTCATGGAGATTTCCGACCACGTCGTGGTGATGGACTACGGCGTCAAGATCGCCGAAGGGACGCCGCAGCAAGTGCGTGACGACCCCAAGGTGATTGCCGCCTATCTCGGCGCCGACGAGCAGGAAGCCAGGGCTATGATGGAGACGGGGTCGTGAGCGCGGCCGCCACCCCCCTCCTCGCCATCCGCGGACTTCGCGCCGCCTATGGCAAGATCGAGGCGCTGAAGGGCGTCGACATCGAGATCAATGCCGGCGAGATCGTTGCGTTGATCGGCGCCAACGGCGCCGGCAAGTCGACCTTGATGATGACGATCTTCGGCCGGCCGCGCGCCAGGGAAGGCCGCATCGAGTTCGACGGTCGGGACATCACGGGCGTGCCGACCCACGAGATTGCGAGGCTGCGCATCGCCCAGTCCCCGGAGGGCCGTCGCATCTTCCCGCGCATGAGCGTGGCGGAGAACCTGCAGATGGGAGCGGACGCCACCGAGAACAGCGAGGCCGACCGCGCCGCCGGGCTGGAGCGTGTGTTCGCCCTGTTCCCGCGCCTGAAGGAACGCATGACCCAGCGCGGCGGGACGCTCTCCGGCGGCGAGCAGCAGATGCTGGCGATCGGCCGCGCGCTGATGAGCCGGCCGCGCCTGTTGATGCTGGACGAGCCCTCGCTGGGACTGGCTCCGCTGATTGCCCGTCAGATCTTCGATGCCATTCGCACCTTGAACCGGCAGGACGGCCTGACCGTCCTGATCGTCGAGCAGAATGCCAACCACGCGCTGAAGCTCGCCCATCGCGGGTATGTGCTGGTCAACGGCCTGATTACGCTGTCCGGAACCGGTAGCGAGCTGTTGCAGCGCCCGGAAATACGCGCCGCCTACCTGGAAGGCGGCCGCCGGGGCTAGGGCCGCACGGATTGCGGCAAGATGTTGCGACGGGATGCCGCCTTTGCCTGAAAATTGCCGATGACTTCACGGCAAAATCAGCGGACAATAGCCCCCGATCTACCGACCCGGCGGACGCGCCGGGGCCCCAAAGTAGCGATCATCGCGAGGACCTTTCATGAAATCACTGAAATTTATCGGCTTGGCCCTGGGCGCATCCCTGGCACTCTCGACTGCTGCCCTTGCGCAGGACACCCCCATCGGTGTGGCGGGTCCCATGACCGGTGGCGAATCCGCATTCGGCCGCCAGATGAAGAACGGCGCCGAACAGGCGGTCGCCGATCTCAATGCCGCCGGCGGCGTTCTCGGCAAGAAGCTGTCGCTGCAGGTGGGCGACGATGCCTGCGATCCGAAGCAGGCGCGCTCGGTCGCCGAAAAATTCGCCAGCGCCAAGATTCCCTTCGTCGCCGGCCACTATTGCTCCTCGTCGTCGATCCCGGCGTCGGAAGCCTACGCAGAAGGCAACGTCCTGCAGATCACGCCGGCTTCGACCAACCCTGTCTTCACCGAGCGCAAGCTGTGGAACGTCGCCCGCGTCTGCGGCCGCGACGATCAGCAGGGCGCCATCGCCGGCGACTACATCGCCAAGAATTTCAAGGGCAAGAACGTCGCCATCCTGCACGACAAGACCACCTACGGCAAAGGTCTTGCCGACGAGACCAAGAAAGCCCTCAACAAGGCCGGCGTCACCGAGAAGATGTTCGAGTCCTACAACAAGGGCGACAAGGACTTCACGGCGATCGTCTCCCGCATGAAGCGCGACAATATCGACCTCGTCTATGTCGGCGGCTATCATCAGGAGTCCGGATTGCTGGTGCGCCAGATGCGCGACCAGGGCATGAAGACCGCGCTGATGGCGGGCGACGCGCTGGCGGACAAGGAGTTTGCCTCGATCACCGGTCCTGCCGGCGAAGGAACGCTCTTCACCTTCGGTCCCGACCCCCGCAACAAGCCGACCGCAAAGGCGATCGTCGAGAAGTTCAAGGCCAAGGGCATCGATCCCGAGGGCTACACCCTGTACACCTACGCCGCCATCCAGGTGTGGGCGCAGGCTGCGGCCAAGGCCGGCACCATCGATCCGAAGAAGGTGATGGCGGCAATCAAGGCCGGCACATGGGATACCGTGATCGGCAAGATCAGCTATGACGCCAAGGGCGACATCAAGGTGATCGACTATGTCGTCTACAAGTGGGATGCCAAGGGCAACTACGCCGAGATCAAGGCGAAGGGCTCCTGACAAGCACGCCGGCATCTCCTGACGCCAATCCAGCGCCCCGGTTCGCCGGGGCGTTTTTGTCTTGCAAGGCGACACGCAATGAAAAATCTGCTGACCGATATTGCGGGTGTCAGCGTCGGCCATGCCGATGACGCAGCGCTTGCCTCCGGCGTCACCGCCATCCTGTTCGACCGCCCGGCGGTTGCTTCCGTCGACGTGCGCGGCGGCGGACCGGGCACGCGCGAGGACGCCCTGCTCGATCCCGTCTCGACGGTGGAAGCGATCGACGCCATCACGCTGTCCGGCGGCTCGGCCTTCGGGCTCGATGCCGGCGGCGGCGTGCAGGCCTGGCTTGCCGAGCGCGGCCGCGGCTTTCGCATCCGCGACGCCGTCATCCCCATCGTCACCGGCGCGATCTGCTTCGATCTGCTCAACGGCGGCAACAAGGCCTGGGGTCGCTTCTCGCCCTATCGCGAACTCGGCTACGCAGCCGCCGCCGCCGCGGGCAGCGACTTCGCGCTCGGCAGCGTCGGCGCGGGCCTCGGCGCCACGACAGCCAACCTGAAGGGCGGCCTCGGCTCCGCATCGGCCGCCACGGCCGCCGGCGTCAAGGTCGCAGCACTTGCCGTGGTCAACGCCGTCGGCAGCGTCACCATCGGCGACGGACCCTGGTTCTGGGCGGCGCCGTTCGAGATCGACGGCGAATTCGGTGGGCGCGGCATGCCTGCCGCCTTCACCGCCGACATGCACAAATTCCGCATCAAGGGCGGCCCCGAAGCAACGGCAGTGGAGAACACGACGCTGGTCGCGGTCGTCACCGATGCCATGCTGACAAAAGCGCAAGCCAAGCGGCTTGCCATGATCGCGCAGACCGGCATGGCGCGCGCGATTCATCCTGTTCATGCGCCGCTCGACGGCGATGTGGTGTTTGCGGCAGCAACCGGCGAAAAACCTGTCGATCCCCTGTTCGGCCTTACCGAGCTCGGCATGGTCGCCGCCAATACCGTGGCGCGCGCCATTGCAAGAGGCGTCTACCACGCCGCCGCGCTGCCCTTTCTGGGCGCGTTACCGGCCTGGAAAGACCGGTTCGGCTAGCACCCCGCGTTTATCTGAGAACTAAACGCTGACGGATAGGGATGAGCTGGTCCGTGCGGCAATCGCATTGGCCTGCCGCTGGATCAGCTGTTCGAGAAAATTGTAGGAGGATGTCGCCGCCGTCGACGCGCTGGACGCAGCCGGATTCGTCATCGTGACGGTCGAGCCGTCGCCATAGGTCAGCGACGTCGTCGTCGAACCGTCCGCATTGGTCACCGTGCTGCCGGTCGCGCCTTCGAGCGCCTTCAGCAGCGGATCTCTGGAGTCATCGCCCGCGCCGCCTGATGCATGGTCGTGCCTGCGATGACGACCATGTCCACGCATCAGCGCCGAGGCCATTTCGTTCAGGGACACCGAACCGTCGCCATCCTTGTCGAGCTTGCCGAACACGCTGTCGGCCTGTTCGAGGTTGGTTCCGCCGGCGCCCAGCGCACTCTCGAATTCGCGCTTGGTGATCTTGCCGTCGCCGTCGGCGTCGATCTGCGAGAACAGGTCCTTCAGCGCTTCGCCGCGGCTCATCGGCGTAAAGGTCGTTCCCGACTGGCTCTGGGCCGCCAGCAGCGCGCTCATCGTCTCCGGCGACAACCGGGCCCGGCCGCCCGCGGCGGGGCTGGCGCTCTGGCCCGTCGCATTCGTCCCGGCGTCCGCCTGGAAGGCGAACAGATTGGGTTGCTCCTGGCCGGAGCCGGACGCCTGCGTCTGTTTCGGCGAGATCAGGCCGAACAGACCGTCGAGCGCGGATGCCGCTGCACCTAGCCCAAGCATCATGACCAAAACTCCAACGGGACCGCAGACCCTGCGGCGTGTCACTTGTCGCCGGATGTTCAGCAAGCACCGTGCCAGACGAAAAACCCAGCAAAACAAGGGGTCTCCGTAACTCTCATGCGCAAAAGGCGCGGCAACAAATGCCGCTTGCGGCAGAATCTTCCGCCCACAGGAGAAGGGCACGGACGCATTGCTCCCCACCGGGGCGCATGTTACCCGAGGCCTTCGCTCACCCGCTTCGGAAGCGCCATGTCCCAGCCGTTTGCGCCTCGCCGCCTCGTCATTGCGCCATCGGTGCTCGCCTCGGATTTCTCCCGGCTCGGCGAGGAAGTGCGCGCCGTCGACGCCGCCGGCGCCGACTGGATCCATCTCGACGTGATGGACGGGCATTTCGTGCCGAACATTTCCTACGGCCCCGACGTGATCAAGGCGATGCGCCCGCATACGAAGAAGATCTTCGACGCGCATCTGATGATCTCGCCCTGCGACCCCTATCTGGAGGCGTTCGCCAAGGCCGGTTGCGACCAGATCACGGTACATGCCGAGGCCGGGCCTCATCTGCACCGCTCGCTGCAGGCGATCCGCGCGCTCGGCAAGAAGGCCGGCGTCTCGCTCAACCCGGCAACGCCGGCGAGCGCGATCGAATATGTGCTGGACCTGATCGACCTCGTGCTGGTCATGTCGGTCAATCCCGGCTTCGGCGGACAGGCCTTCATTCCCTCCGCGCTCGGCAAGATCAGGGACATCCGCGCGATGACCGCGGGCCGTCCCATCGACATCGAGGTCGACGGCGGCGTCGGCCCCGACGTTTCCGGCCAGCTTGCGGCTGCCGGAGCCAACGCGCTGGTCGCAGGCTCCGCCGTGTTCAAGGGCGGCACGATGGAGGCCTACAAGGCGAACATCGCAGCGATCCGGACGGCGGCTTTGCAGGCGCGCGGCGAAGCGATTTGAAGCAGCAAGACACCGCCGCCGTCAGACATGCGCCTCGTTCTTGCGGCGCGAAATCTCGAACAGGCATCGATCCGACCTGAATCTGCTTGCAGATTTGATCTTGCCACGCCGACACCCAGCGCCGGACTGCGGATTGGTTTGCCGGGCCCGCTGCCCTATGCTGCGAGCACCACGCCAGGAAAGAAGAACCCTTCTACAGGCAGGAAACCCCGATGAAGCTCAAGCTGCACCATGTAAATTTTTGCTCCACCAATGTTCCGGCCCTGGAAGAGTTCTACCGGTCCGTTTTGGACCTTACGCCGGAGCCGTCGCTGAGCGCGGCGCGCGTTACCTCGCAAGGCTATGGCGGCCATGTCGCCTTTCTGGAGGACGGCACCACACAATTCCATCTGGCAGAGCGGGACCTCGGCGTCGGCTTCCGGACCGGACAGGCCGTCAACCCGGTGGATCGCGGGCACATCGCTTTCCGGACAGACGATATCGCCGCCTTCAAGAAGCGCCTCGACGAGAAAGGCATACCCTACTCCGACTACGGATCATGGGCGATGAACGGCTGGCATCAGATCTTCTTCTACGATCCCGACGGCAATGTCATCGAGGTCCATCAGGTCAACGAATGAACCACGGAGAGTGGCGATGCGGATCGGGTTTCTCGGCGTCGGCAATATGGGCCAGCCGATGGCCGGCAGGCTCCTCGACGGCGGACATGAGCTGTGGGTCTGCGATATCAGCGAGGAAGCGATGCGGCCTCTGCTCGATCGCCAGGCGCGGCGCGCCGGCTCGCCGAAGGAACTGGCCGATGCCTGCGAGACGATCGCGGTTTCGCTGCCCTCTCTGAGAGCCTTCCGTCAGACGCTCGAGGGAAACGACGGGCTTCTGGCGGGGAAATCGCTCCGGACATTGATCAACACATGCACCGTCGGCGCGCCGTTCATTTCCGACATCGCGCAGGCCTGTGCAACCCGTGGAGTGACCATCATCGATGCCCCGATCAGCGGCGGCGTTGCGGGGGCGCAGGCGGGAACGCTGGCGGTGATGGTCTCGGGCAACGCTGCGAAGGCCGCCGAATTGATGCCGCTGTTCCGATTGTGGGGGCCGACCATCGTGACCGCCGGCGAAAATCCCGGCGCGGCCCAGATCATGAAGCTGACCAACAACATCCTGTGTGCGGTTGCGCTTGTGGCAACCTCGGAAGCCATGACCCTGGCAACGAGAGGCGGCATTTCGCCCGTAGCCATGCTGCAGGTTCTCAACAACGGTACCGGTCGGAATTTCGCGACGGCAAATCTGTTTCCGAGTTCGGTCATGTCAGGCACGTTCCAGTTCGGGGCAACGATCGAGATCTTGATGAAGGATGTCGATCTCGCCATCGAGCAGGGTGAGGAACTTGGCGTCCCAATGTGGGTGTGTCAGGCAGCGCGGCTCGTACTCAAGCACCTCGTCTTTCAGGGCCATGCACTGCAGGACATGTCGCATGTCGCGAGCCTGATTGCCGAGGGATCGCGGGCCGGTTCTGCGGGCGCTCCGTAGCGAGCAGTTCGCGGGGGCTGGCCGTCCCGGCGGGAAAATATATAAACATATTGACATATATTCCGGCCTGCCTATCAATCGCGGACGTCGCATTGAAGAGGCCGTAGCCCCATGCCGAACGCGCACGCCGCCCTGCTCGAACCGATCCGCGTCGGTTCCGTCACGCTGAGCAGCCGCATCGTGATGGGGTCGATGCACACGGGCCTTGAATCCCAGCCCGGACATTTCGACGATCTCGGCCGCTTCTACGCCGAGCGCGCCAAAGGCGGCACCGGCCTCATCGTGACCGGCGGCTTCGCGCCCAATTTCGCGGGCCGCATGAAGAACGAGCCCTCCACGTTCGAGCGGCCGGATCAGGTCGCCGATCACCGCAAAATCACCGCTCCCGTGCGCGCGGCCGGCGGCCGCATCGTGCTGCAGATCCTGCACGCCGGACGCTACGGCTATCATCCGGCTATCGTGGCACCCTCTCCGATCAAGTCGCCGATCAATCGCGACGTGCCGGCCGAACTCACCGCCGAACAGATCGAAGCGACGATCGAAAACTATGCGACGACCGCGCGGCTCGCCGTCGAGGCGGGATATGACGGCGTGGAGATCATGGGCTCCGAAGGCTATCTGATCAGCGAATTCCTGGCGCTGCGCACCAATCATCGTAACGATCAATGGGGCGGCGCACTGGAGAACCGGGCGCGATTTCCGCTTGCCGTGGTAAAGGCCGTTCGCGCTGCGATCGGTGAGGCCCTCATCTCCTATCGCATCTCGGCGCTCGAACTCGTCGAGGGCGGGCTCACGCAGGACGAGACCATCTGGCTTGCGAAGGAGGTCGAGCGGGCCGGCGCCGACTGCCTGTCGACGGGCATCGGCTGGCATGAGGCAGCGGTGCCGACCATTGCGGGTCCCGTGCCGCATGCCGCCTTCATCGAGCCGACGCGTCGCCTGAAGCAAGCCGTCTCGATTCCCGTGACGGCGAGCAACCGCATCAATCTTCCCGGCGACGCTGCCGAAATCGTCGCCGGCGGCTTTGCCGATCTGGTCTCGATGGCGCGGCCGCTGCTGGCAGACGCTCACTTCGTCGACAAGGTCCGCCGCGGCCGCCCCGATCTGATCAACGTCTGCATCGCCTGCAATCAAGCCTGCCTCGATCACTACTTCACAGACAGGGTGATCACCTGCCTGGTCAATCCGCGCGCGGCCCGCGAGAACGAGTTTTCCGACCGCCCTGCTCCGGCTGCCAAGCGCGTGGCCGTCGTCGGTGCTGGCGTTGCCGGCATTGCCGCTGCGCTCGAAGCCGGCCGCCGCGGGCATCGCGTGACCCTGTTCGAGGCTGCGAAGCGGATCGGCGGGCAGTTTGCGCTGGCCGCCGACATCCCCGGCAAGGAAGATTACGGGTTGGCGCTGCAAGGCTTTCAGGCCCAGCTTGCCGACTGCGGCGTGGAAGTCAGGACAGACACAGCCGTCGATGCCGAAACGCTCCGGCGATCGGACTTCGACGAGATCGTCGTCTCGACCGGCATCGCGCCGCGCCCGATAGACATTCCCGGCGGCGACGACCCCAGGATCGTCGGATACAGCGAGATCCTCGACGGCACCGTGAAAGCCGGGGAGCGCGTCGTGATCATAGGCGGCGGCGGCATCGGTCATGACGTTGCGCTGTTCCTGGCGATGGAGAGCAATGGCCGGCAGCAGACGCGCGAGGAATTCTTCCGGCGCTGGGGCATCGGCGAAAAACCGCAAACCCACGCGGCGCGGCGGCAGATCACCATGGTGAAGCGTTCACCGGGCGCCTTCGGGCGCACGCTCGGCAAGAGCACCGGCTGGATCCTGCGCCAGGAGCTGAAGGACGCGAAAGTGCGTCAGATATCGGAAGCACGTTACGTCGAGATCGACGCGCAGGGACTGCACATCGCGCTGCCCGACCGCAACGAAGTCCTGCCGTTTGACACCCTCGTGGTCTGCGCCGGCCAGAAGCCGGACCGGCACCTCGCCGACGCGATCGCTGCCAAGGGGCGGCACGTTCACATCGTCGGTGGCGCAAGGCTCGCCGACGAACTCGACGCCAAGCGCGCCATCGACGAGGGCGCACGCCTCGGCAATCGTCTTTGAGAAGCCGCGGGACTCACGCGGCAGGAACAGGGAGCAGGAAACATGAGAGGTCTCAAGGGTAAGGTCGCCGTCGTCACCGGCGCGGCAGGCGGAATAGGCAGCGCGATCTGCCGGCGGTTTCTCGAAGAGGAGGTCAGGATCGTTGCGATCGATCTCAATGCCGATTCGCTGAAGCAGCTCGCGGCCGGTCTCGGCGCCGGCGAAGACCG
>JAHCKB010000096.1 GCA_026125985.1 Bradyrhizobium sp. | reverse complement strand
CAGCCCGCGACGCGTTGGGATTACGGTCACTCCACCGATATTCTCGGGCGGGTCGTCGAGGTCGTTTCCGGCCAGACCCTTTATCAGTTCGAGAAGCAACGGCTGTTCGATCCGCTCGGCATGCCAGACACCGCATATTTCGTCGCTGACCAGGCCCAGTGGCCGCTGATCGCCCGGCCGCTGCCGCGTGATCGCTTTGATCGCCCGCTGGTATCGATCTGGGACCCGACCATACGCAGGCGTTGGGAATCCGGCGGCGCTGGCCTCGTCTCGACGATCGGCGACTACGCGCGCTTTGCGGAAATGCTGCTGAAGCGCGGTATGCTGGACGGCCGGCGCTATCTCAAGCCGGAGACGCTTGCGCTGATGGCGTCGGACCAGATCGGGCCGGAAACGGGAATCGAGCGTGAGCCCTTCTATTTTCCTGGCCCGACCAGCGGCTTCGGCCTCGGCTTTGCCGTGCGCACCTCATCGCCACCGAACACGACCTGGCCGCTCGGAGAATTCCGTTGGGCCGGAGCGGCCGGCAGCTTCTTCTGCATCGATCCCGTGGACGACATGTTTATGGTGTTCTTGGTCCATGCCCGCTCGCAGGGCAGCCGTCTTCAACTGGAGCTGAAGACGATGGTCTACGAGGCTATGGGGAAGGGCTTGCGCAAGGATTGATCCTTCCGGAGCTTTGTTTCCTTAGAAATGGTTGCCGTCATGCGACGGCGTTTCGCGCAATCGTCTCCCGGTAGAACGATGCGCTCAGCTTCGGCGTGCGGCGTCCGGTGTCGAAATCGACATGGTACACACCGAAGCGTTGCTCAAATCCGTCTCCCCATTCGAAATTGTCCATCAGGCTCCAGAGGAAATATCCCGATACGGGCACGCCCTGCGATGTCGCTCGCTGTAGCTGCGTCAAATAATTCCGCAGATACATGATGCGGTCGGTATCGTAGACGTTGCCGTCAGGTGCCGGCTGGTCGCTTCCAGATGTTCCGTTCTCGGTGATGTAGATCGACTTCACGTTCCAGAGCCCGGCGACGTGACGCGGCACCCAGTAGATCACTTCGGGACCGGGTCTCAGCCAGCCGGCCTTCATGCGCGGAAACGAGGCGGGGAAGGGGGCGAGTGTAAATCCGCGTTCGTTGTCGGCGGCGAGCACGTAGTGATCCGGCGTGTAGACGTTCAACCCGACGAAGTCGACTGGCGCCGAGATGATGCGCAGGTCCTCGGCGGTGAATTTCGGTGCATCCTTGCCGGCCTGCGCCAGGAACGCCTCGGTGTATTTTCCCTCCATCATCACGGTCAGGTAACCGGCATTGAGCTCGCGCATGGCAATTTCGGCCGCGCGAATGTTCTCAGGCGTCTCCACCGCAGGGATGCAACTCACGGCATTCTCTGCAGGACCGACCTTGGTGCCGGCGCGCGCGCTGGTCCGAATCGCCTGCACCGCCATGCCGTGCCCAAGTGCGATGTGGTGTCGCACCTGGTTCACTCCCGCCGGGGAGAGTTTCAGCCCGGGGGCGTCGGCACCTTCCCTGTGGCCGAGGTAAACATGCCGGGAGCACTCGTTGATGGTGAAGAAGTGCCTGACGCGGTCGCTCAGGCGCGACGTGACATGGGCGGCATAATCCGCAAAGGCTTTCGGCGTGTCGCGCGAGGTCCAGCCGCCAAAGCGGTCCTGCATCGTCTGGGGCAGGTCCCAGTGATAGAGCGTCGCGAAGGGCTGTATTCCGTTGGCGAGCAATTCGTCCACCAGGCGGTTGTAGAAGTCGAGGCCCTTCGGGTTTGCTGCGCCGGTGCCTTCCGGAAGGACGCGCGGCCAGGCGATCGAGAAGCGATAGGCCCTGGTGCCCAGCGCTTTCATCAACTGAATGTCTTCCTTGTAGCGATGATAATGATCGGTCGCGGTGTCGCCGCTGCTGCGATCGGAGATTTTCCCCGGCGTATGAGCGAAGCTGTCCCAGATCGAAGGACCGCGGCCGTCTTCATTTACGGCCCCCTCGATCTGATAGGACGAGGTAGCCGTGCCCCATAGAAAGCCGTTTGGAAACGTCGCGCGGCTTCGTGGATCTGGCTTGCTGTTGCGGCCCCGGCGCGCCTGGCCGGATGCGGTCGAAAGCGTCGACATGCCGAGCGCCGACCCGACTGCGATTCCAGCGAACTGACGACGGGAGAATCGGTTGGATGCCATCACTTTACGTGTTTGCGGCCGGCTGCTCTTTCGCGCCCTGCCTTGATGCAGATTGGAGGCGGATGCTACAAACTCTCGTCTCACCGCGCAAACCGTACACTACCGCGCAAAACGCTGAGGACCATTCCCTTGCGCACACCGCTTGCGCTTCTCATCGCTTCGCTCGGCATAGTTGCGACGGTCTGGTGGTGGCTGGCTTTGCCGGCCGTTTTTCCGCGTGCGCCGATCGACCCTTCGGCGAAGCTTGAATGCGTTTCCTACGCACCGTTCAGGGGCGATCAGACTCCGCACAATCCACAACTGATCGTCAGTCCGGAACAGATCTCCGAGGATCTGGCCGAACTCGCCAAGGTGACGAAGTGCATCCGCACCTATTCCATCGATAACGGATTGGACAAGGTGCCCGAACTGGCGTCGAAGGTGGGGTTGAAGGTGCTGCTCGGCGTCTGGCTCGGGCGGGACCACGCAAAAAACAGGCTGTTGGCGGACGCGGCGATATCGCTGTCGAAAAATCACGCCGGCACCATCAGTGCGATCATCGTCGGCAGCGAAGTGCTGCTGCGTGGCGACATGATCGTCTCCGATCTCCGGGATGTCATTCGCTCGGTCAAGCAGCGGGTGGATATTCCGGTGACCTATGCCGACGTCTGGGAGTTCTGGCTGCGTCACAAGGAAATCGCCGCGGATGTCGATTTCGTCACCGTTCATTTTCTCCCTTACTGGGAAGACGTCCCGGTGCGCGCCGAGGATGCGGCAGCCCATGTCGATGAGGTCCGCCTGAAGGTGGTGGCGGCCTTCCCGGGCAAGGAGATCCTGATCGGGGAGACGGGCTGGCCGAGTTACGGGCGGATGCGGGAGAGCTCCCTGGCCTCGCGCATCAATCAGGCCCGCTTCATTTCCGAGATTCTTCAGCGCGCAGAGCGGGGCAAGTTTCGCGTCAATCTGTTCGAGGCTTATGACGAGCCGTGGAAGCGGAAATGGGAGGGCACGGTAGGCGGCTATTGGGGTTCGTTCGACGCCGTCCATCGCAAGCCGAAATATCCGGCCGGAGCGGAGATCAGGAACTATCCGTCTTGGAAACTGCAGATGGGAGGCGGTCTCGTCTTCTGCATCTCGGTGTTCGGCGCAGCCTTGATGACACTGAGGCTCCGGCCGGCCTCGCCGCAAACGGCAGCATGGTTTGCGGTGGCGGTCTGCGCGACGGTCGGCGGGAGCTTGCTCGGGCTGGGTGTGGAAAAAATGCTCCTCGAGAGCTATGGCATCGGCCGCTGGCTGCTGCAGGGTCTGCTTCTGGCCGCAGGAATCGCGGCTCCGTTGCTGGCGGCTCATGCGTTGATGCGAGGAGTTTCGCTGCCGACCTTCCTTGACGTCCTCGGTTCTCCGCACCGTCCGACGCTGATGACGCAAATTCTGGGCGGCACGCTGATCGTGACGACGTTGATGGCGACGGAGACGGCGCTGGGCCTCGTATTCGACGGACGTTGGCGCGACTTCCCGTTTGCCAGCCTCAGCATGGCAGTGGTGCCGTTTTTTGCCGTCGCCATGTTCAATTCGGCCCGGTCGGGCAAGCGGCCGCTGGCCGAGTCCGTATTCGCGGGATTGTTCGCAATCACCGTACCCTACATCGCGCTGAACGAAGGCCCGCATAACTGGCAATCCCTGTGGACCTGCGCCGCCTACCTCATGCTCGGCATCACGCTGTGGCGCCCGCGCGCCGTGGCCGTTGTCGAAGCGGCTAGCGATGCCGTCCCGGTCGCGGTCATGGAGCCGGCCCGGCGCAGCTAGGTTGTCGGGCGGTACGTCAAGCCGATTGGGCTATGCCGCGCGCACGATCTCGCGGACATGCCCGATCATCTCCTCGATCATGTCGGCGGTGACGTCGAGATGGGTGCAGGCCCTGATGCGGCCGTCCATCATCGCCAGCAGCACGCCGCGCGGACGAAGGGCTGCGACCATCTTCTCGCCGCTGACGCCCGCACCGTCGGGCTTGAAGAATACGAGGTTGGTTTCGGGCTGCTGCACCTCGATGCCGGCGATCTGCGACAGCCCGCGCGCCAGCGCCCGCGCGTTGGCATGATCTTCCGCGAGGCGCTCGACATGGTGGTCGAGCGCGTAGACGCAGGCGGCAGCGCAGACGCCGGCCTGCCGCATCGAGCCGCCGAGGCGCTGCTTCCAGCGCCACACCTCGTCGATGAAGGCGCGCGATCCGGCAATCGCGCCGCCGATCGGCGCGCCGAGGCCCTTGGAGAAGTCGATCCAGACGGAGTCCCATCCTGTTGACATGTCGCGCGCAGGGATGCCGGTCGCGACGGTGGCATTGAGCAGCCGTGCGCCGTCCATGTGGGTCGCCATGCCGTTGGCTCTGGCGATCGCCACGACCTCGTCCATTGCTGCCTTCTTCCAGATCGTGCCGCCGCCGATATTGGCGGTCTGCTCGACGCTGACCAGCACCTGCGGCGGCTGGTAGCGCGAACGCGGATGCAGCGCGGCCCTGAACGTCTCCGGCGAGAACTGCCCGTCCTCGCCCTTCAGCGGCGTGATCTGGAAGCCGCCGAGTGCTGCGTGCGCGCCGCCTTCGCGCGCGATGATATGCGCGGTCTCGTGCGCCAGGATTTCATCGCCGGGACGGCAATGCACCAGCGTCGCCGTGACATTGCACATGGTGCCCGACGGCATGAACACCGCTGCTTCCTTGCCGAGCAGGCCGGCCACGCGTTCGCACAGCGCGTTGACGGTGGGATCGTCCCCGATCTGCTCGTCGCCGACCTCCGCTTTCGCGATCGCCTCCCGCATGCCGGGCGTGGGACGTGTCTGCGTGTCCGACAGCAGATTGATGCGAACCGGCGGCGCCTTGGGATCGCGCGGGGGAGGGGTGTAATGCATGGCACTTCTCTTGTTGGGTTCAGGCAATCTTACAGAAACAAAAAGGCCCCGGCAAAACCGGGGCCTCTTGAAGTCGCGAGATCGAAAAGCGATCAGCGCGAATAGAATTCGACGATCAGGTGCGGCTCCATCTGTACCGGGAACGGTACATCGGAGAGGCCGGGGATGCGCGCGAATTTGGCGGTCATCTTGCCATGATCGACTTCGAGGAAGTCCGGCACGTCGCGCTCGGGGAGCTGGCTGGATTCGAGCACGATGGCGAGCTGCTTGGAGGCTTCCTTCACCTCAATGGTGTCGCCGACCTTGAGCTTGTAGCTGCCGATGTTGACCTTGCGGCCGTTCACCTTGACGTGGCCGTGGTTGATGAACTGGCGCGCGGCGAACATGGTCGGCACGAACTTGGCGCGATAGACGACGGTGTCGAGACGGCGCTCCAGGAGGCCGATCAGGTTCTCGCCGGTGTCGCCCTTCATGCGGCCGGCCTCGACATAGACGCCGTGGAACTGGCGCTCGGAAATGTTGGCGTAATAGCCCTTCAGCTTCTGCTTGGCGCGGAGCTGCACGCCGAAGTCGGAGAGCTTGCCCTTGCGGCGCTGGCCGTGCTGGCCGGGGCCGTATTCCCGGCGGTTCACGGGGCTCTTCGGGCGGCCCCAGATGTTCTGGCCCATACGGCGATCGATCTTGTATTTCGCCTCACTGCGCTTTGTCATCGCGTCCTCTTGCGGTCTTGGGGTTGAGGAAACGCGCCCTCCTGTGCACCGGACACTGTCCGTTGCCGACAGGTCCGGCTTGAAAGCTCAAGGACGGACCACGGGTCGCGAAACGCAACGCGGGCCGAAAACCGGCCCGCGAGCAGGGCGGTTTCTAGGCAGAAACAGCCCTGATGTCAAACAAATGCAGCCGATCTTTCAGGCTAAAATGCCGCTTCCCCGGAGGCCGGAGAAGTCAGCTGCCGACCGCCCGGACCTGCTTGGGCTCGGTTTGCTCGCTTCGGCTGCGGATTTCCGCAGCGATTTCGGCGTTCAGCACCTGTTCCAGCCGGGTGAGGGCCTGGGCCATGGGGGCGGCGTCGGTCACCCGGTGGTCCCAGCGCAGCACCACATCAAGGCTCTGATCCGCCGCCCGGAGCACGCCATAGCTCAGCACAAACGGACCCGGGCTGAGCGCATGCAACTCCCCGGGGCCATAGGCGGCCACCGAAGTGACCCCGTAGCTACCGAAGAAATTGGCCCGCTGCCGGCCCGAATTGAGGCCGATGGCCCACAGGAAGCGGCGGAGCGGCAGGGGCAGCCGCGTCACCCGCAGCATCTTGCGGAACGCCGGCACTCCGGCCACCGGCGCCTCCTTGGCCTGCCGGATCAGGGCATCGACCTCGCCAAGGGATATCTCGTCGGGGGCGGTGATCCGCTGCGGTAGCACGCATTCCTCGCCGTCCTCGATGCGCGCGATGGCCACCATGGCGACCGAGCGCGGCAGCTCGTAGAAGCCGGGCAGGGGCCATCTGACATAGAGCGTGCGCAGGATCGGCCGCTCGCGGGCAACCAGCGCGAAAGCCTTGACGAAAATGGCCGCCCAGCCCGGCGGGTTGGCGGCCTGGGCACGGGCTTCCAGAAGCGGCCGCAGGTTGATCGAGCGGGTCAGCGACACGAAGGGTACGCGGACCGAGGCGTGCATGAGGTCGGCGACGAGGCGGCGCGGTATGGAGATCTTTCGGACCGTTCCTCGCATCCTGGTTCAGGTTCCCGCAATTGGACCAACAGAAAACCGGCGAGCTGGATTACCCGCTCGCCGGCCCATGATCTAGCACGAACCGGCCGGTTTGGGGCCAGCCGGATATTGGCTTGACGGCAGGGGTACCGTCCCCGGCCATCGCGGACCGGCCACCTTCAGCGCGTGACGCCCTCGAGGCCGACCGCGATGCCGCGCTGGAGCAGCGACCAGTCGAAGCCAAGCGCCAGCGCCACGTAGCCGCGCGCGATCATCGCATTGGCTGCTTCCGCCGTGCGCGCCACGCCGCCGATCGGCACGCCGCTCCTCAGGATACCTGCCTCGGCGCGCTTCATCAGCGCCACCACCTCGGGATCGTCAGGCAGGCCGCGCTTGTTGATGGAGGTGGCGAGGTCGCCGGGCCCGATCACCGCGACATCGATTCCGGGCGTCGCCATGATCTCGTCGATGCGCTCGACCGCCTCGAAATGCTCGATGGTGATCATGCAGATCATGTCGTCGTCGGCGGTCGCCATGTAGTCGGCCATCGACACGTTCCAGCGGAACGGCGCATGAAAAGGGCCCCACAGCCGCTCGCCCCTGGGCGGATAGCGCACGCTGCGCACGGCTTTCTCTGCATCCGCGCGGTTGCAGATCATCGGAAAATTGATGCCGAGCGCCCCGAGATCCATCGGCGCCTTGGCGAGCCACGGCTCGTTGGCGGCGATGCGCAGCATCGGCACGCAGGGCGTGCCCGCGGTTGCCGTAATCATGGCATGCGCCGAACCGAGATCGATCGGTCCGTGCTCGAGATCGACGATGATCCAGTCGAGTGACTGCGCCATGATCCGCACGGTCTGGATCGAGGGAATGGTGGCAATGGCCCCAAAGGTGGGACGGCCCTCGCGCCACATCTTCTTGAGGCGGTTGAGGGGCTGCGGCGATGTCGTTGTCAATGAAGCAACTCCAGGTCCGTTGGTGGTGCCCCGCCGGAACCTTAGAGCATCATGCTCCGAAAGGAAGCGTGATCGCCATCACGCCGGAACGCGCCCGCCGAAGAAGGGCATCAGGGCCTGGCTCAGCGTGTGCGGCCGTCCCGATGTGAACACCATCTCGGCGCCGGCGCCATCGAAGACATCGCCGGGCTTGCCGATCAGGTCGACTACCCTTCGCGCGATCGCGGGCGCTGGATCGATCCAGTCGACCGGCCAGGGCGCCAGTTTCGCCAACCGGTCCAGCAGCAGCGGATAATGCGTGCAGGCCAGTACGATGGTGTCGGTGCGGGAAGACGCATCCGAAGCCGCACCGACGAAGCAGGGGGCGATCTCGACTTCGATATCGTCATCGCTGACCGTCTCGCCGCTGAGCGCGGCCTCGGCCAGCGTCGCCAGTTCCGGCGAACCCACCAGCGTCACCTCGCAGCCTTGCGCGAAATCGCGGATCAGGCCGTGGGTGTATTCGCGCTTCACCGTGCCTCTGGTGCCCAGCACCGATACGCGTTTGGTCTTCGAACTCGCGCAGGCCGGCTTGATTGCCGGCACGGTGCCGACGAAGGGGACGGTATAGGCATCGCGCAGATGCGACATGACGAGGGTCGAGGCCGTGTTGCAGGCGATCGTCACCAGGTCCGGTGCATGTCTTTCGATGAGTTCGCCGACCAGCGGCACCACGCGGGCGATGATCTGCGCTTCGCCGTGATGGCCGTAGGGAAAGAACGCGTCATCGGCGACATACACATAATGTGCGTCCGGCCGTGCGGCGACAATCTCGCGCAGCACGGTGAGGCCGCCGAGACCGGAATCGAACACCAAGATCGTGGGAGGTGAGGACACGGTGGGAACTTAGCCTATCGGCGGTTGCCGTCCAGTTGCTTTCGGCGGAGGCGTAAACAACGGAATAATTTCCTTGCCGGATGCCCTCACGGCTTCGGGAACGCGCCGAGCAATCCCGCAGTGAGGGCGTGTGGACTCATTTTATAGCATATGATACAAAATGACTTTCCCCATGCGGCAGCGACGCTCCGGCTGCCGCGCAAGTCCGATCGAAGCGGTTGCCCATGCCACGTCCACGCGAGTTCGAGGAAGATGCAGTGCTCGATGCCGCTGTCGAGTGCTTCTGGCGGCGCGGGCTCGAGGCAACGTCGGTGCGCGACCTCAGCGAGGCGACCGGGCTCAGTCAGCCGAGCCTCTACAACGCCTTCGGCGACAAGCGGCAATTGTTTGCGAGATCGCTCGAGCGCTATGCCGCACAGTCGATGCGGGCACGGATCGCGCGGATCGAGGAAACCCATGCGCCGGCCGACGCCATCAGGGTTTTCTTCGGCGATCTGATCACGCGCAGCCTGGCCGATACTGATCGGCGGGGATGCCTCATCGTCAACACGGCCCTCGAGGTTGCCCCGCACGATGCCGCCATGCGTCGCACGATCGGCGCCTATCTCGCCGAGATCGAAGGCTTCTTTCTGCGCTCCCTGGAGCGTCTGCGCGACGAGGGGGCGCTTGCTTCCGGCCATGATGCGCGTGATCTCGCGCGCCATTTTCTCGGTCTGCTGCTGGGGCTGCGGGTCGCGGCGCGGGCGCGGCCCCAACGCGAACTGCTCGAAGGCATGCTGCGCCCTGCGCTGATGCTGCTCGGCCCTGCGGACAATCGCGGCGGCGGGATCAACCGACACTCCTGAGCTCAACGAAGGGAAAATATCCAATGACAGCTTCCACGAAAATCGTAGCCGGTTCGTCCTTTCCAAGCCTGCCTGTCGCCACCGTGGGCGCCGACACGGCCGACGTCTCGGCGGGTACCGGCTGGCGGCTGCTGGTGGTCTATCGCGGCAAGCATTGCCCGCTCTGCAAGAAGTACTTCAAGACGCTGAACGGCATGCTCGGCGAGTTGGATGCGGCAGGGGTCAGCGTGCTTGCCGTCTCGGCCGATCCGAAGGAGAAGGCTGAGGCGGATGTCGCAAGCGAAGGCTGGCAGTTCCCGGTCGGCTACGGACTCTCGCTGGACCAGATGCGCCGGCTTGGCCTCTACATTTCCGAGCCGCGATCGCCGCAGGAGACCGACCGGCCGTTCGCCGAGCCGGGATTGTTCGTCATCAATCCGGACGGCAATGTGCAGATCGTCGATGTCTCGAACGCACCGTTTTCAAGGCCCGATCTGGCTGCGATCCTTTCTGGCATCAAGCTGATCCAGGAGCGCAGCTACCCGGTTCGCGGCACGATGGCGTAGTCCGAGCAGATGGATGAGGGGTCAAACCGGCTGCAATGGCTGGTGCGGTTGCGGCGGCAATTCGATCCGGATGACGTCGCCGGGTCGCACATCCCCCTCTGAAATGACGATGCTCATGATGCCGGCCTTGCGGATCAGGTTGCCTTCGCCGTCCCGGTCCAGCGTCGCCGCCATCAATCCCTTCTGGAAATCGTCGATCTGCACACAGGGATTGCGCAGACCAGTAACCTCGACGATCGCGCTCATGCCAAGACACAGGCGCGTGCCGGTAGGCAAGGCCAGCAGGTCGATCCCCGCAGTAGTGACGTTTTCGCCGAGGTCGGCGGGCCGGACGGTGAATCCCTTCTCGTGGAGTTCATCGAACAGTTCGGTGTGGATCAGATGGACCTGCCGGAGGTTGGGTTGCGTGGGATCGCGACGGACGCGGGAGCGGTGCTTGACCGTCTCACCCCTGTGGGCATCGCCGGCGACACCCAGGCCCTTCAGCAGGCGGATGCCCGGGCTCGGTGTCTTGCTGAAGTGATGACCCTCGCGGGCGGCGACCGCGACGACGCGGCCCGTGTGTGAAGCTGCTCCCGTCAGCATTCGCCGAACACGCGCCTGAAGATCGTGTCGACATGCTTGAGGTGATAGCCGAGGTCGAACTGCTCGGCGATCTCGTTGTCGCTGAGATATTTTTTCACGTCTGGGTCCTGCTTCAGCAGCGTGAGGAAATCGCCTTCGCCGCGCCACACCGGCATGGCGTTGCGCTGCACGAACTTGTAGGCCTCCTCGCGGCTGGCGCCCTTCTGCGTCAGCGCGATCAGCACGCGTTGCGAATGCACGAGGCCGCCGAGCCGGTCGAGGTTCTTCTGCATGTTGGCGGGATAGACCAGCAGCTTCTCGATCAGGCCGGCAAGCCGCATCAGCGCGAAGTCGAGCGTCACCGTGGCGTCCGGCCCGATCATGCGTTCGGCCGAGGAGTGCGAAATATCACGTTCGTGCCACAGCGCGACGTTCTCCAGCGCCGGCGTCACATAGGCGCGCACCATGCGCGACAGGCCGGTGAGGTTCTCCGACAGCACGGGGTTGCGCTTGTGAGGCATGGCGGAAGAGCCCTTCTGGCCCTCCGAGAAGAACTCTTCGGCTTCCAGTACCTCTGTACGCTGCAGATGGCGGATTTCGATCGCCAGCCGCTCCACCGACGAGGCGATCACGCCGAGCGTGGCAAAATACATCGCGTGGCGGTCGCGCGGGATGACCTGCGTCGAGATCGGTTCGGGCACGAGGCCCATCGCCTTGGCGACATGCGCTTCCACGCGGGGATCGATCTGGGCGAAGGTGCCGACCGCACCGGAGATCGCGCAGGTGGCGACCTCCTTGCGCGCGGCCACGAGGCGCTCGCGACCGCGGGAGAATTCGGCGTAGGCATAGGCGAGCTTCAGCCCGAAGGTGACCGGCTCGGCATGGATGCCGTGGGAGCGGCCGATGGTCGGCGTCATCTTGTGCTCGAAAGCGCGCTTCTTCAGCGCCGCCAGCAACTTATCCATGTCGGCAATCAGGAGATCGGCGGCGCGGACGAGCTGTACGTTGAGGCAGGTGTCGAGCACGTCAGAAGAAGTCATGCCCTGGTGCACGAAGCGCGCCTCGGGGCCGACGATCTCGGCAAGGTGTGTCAGGAAGGCGATGACGTCGTGCTTGGTCTCGCGCTCGATCTCGTCGATCCGCGCCACATCGAAGGTGGCATCCTTTGCCTTGGCCCAGATGGTTTTCGCCGCGTCCTTGGGGATCGTGCCGAGTTCGGCCAGCGCATCCGCCGCATGCGCCTCAATCTCGAACCAGATTTTGAAACGCGTCTGGGGCTCCCAGATGGCGGCCATTTCCGGGCGAGTATAGCGGGGGATCATGGGGGTCTCTCGGCGAATTGTTTTTTACGCCGCGCTTTAGCAGATCGGAACGGAGGAGGCCACCCGCGGCGGGGTGGAAAATCGCCTTTCCCTGTCGCATCCTTCAGGCGATCAGACCGGCCTCCTGTGTCGGCCGGGGCGGCACTGGTCGAACACGGCTGATCCGTGGGCAGGAAAGAGCAGGGTATCGGCATGTATGAGAACGCACTTTCTGTTGTGGCGGCCGGCGATTCCGAGCTGTGCAACTATGGATGGCGGCTCGCTGCTGAAGACCCGGCGACCGCGGTACGATTCGTGCGCGGCAGGAAAATGAGAACGGCGGATGCCCTGTTCGATGAAATCGCGGCCGCGTGCCAGTTTCCCTATTACTTCGGAGAGAACTGGGCTGCGTTTGCCGAGTGTCTCGGCGATCTCGACTGGCTCAATGCTTCGCGCTTCGTGTTGATCTTCGGCGAGTTCGATCAGGTGCTGGCGGAGGATGCCATCGAGATCGGCGCCTTTGCTCGCGCGGTCTCGTCTGCTATCGATCAGTTCAACGAGGACAGGCAGAATTCGACATCCGGCGAAAGCCTTTTCCGGGTGATCATCAATGGCAGTCTGGATGCAACGCCGCTCGGCGGCTCATTGATCGAAAATCTGGGAATGCCGGAGACAATGCGTATCCGCTAGGCATGCTCTGCTGGCTATTGTGACTTGGCCGCCGCCCGCGCCTTTTCGAGAATCCCGCGTATGTGTGCGGGGGCACGAACACAGCGAAATCCGTAGCGGCCGGTGTAGTCGGTGTCGGGCGAGCGGGTGGAAACCCCCGACGCGAAATTGAGGTGGCCTGCGCCACGGCCGATGTCGAGGATTTCGAACGTTGCATCCATCTGTGCAAAGGCCGTGCTGACGGCGCTGCGCCTGCCCCAGGCCGTGCGCAGAATCAGCGCCCGCCGGTCGGTGACGACATATAACGTCTGCATGTCATACAGCAGCATCACAAATGGTGTGGTCACCAGCATCGCGCCAAACAGGAGGGGCATGCCGGCCCACTCGACGATCCAGCGCCTCGATACCGCAATGGCGGTGATGACCAGCCAGGGAAATCCGATCCACCACAGGAATCGCCACATCATCATGCGGGCGACGCCGTCGGGCTGGCCTTGCCAGAGCACCCGCTCGCCCGGGTGCAATGTCTCTGCCAGAAGCCGCCGCAGTCCGGCGGAGAACGGAGTTGATCGGAGTTCGTCCCGCTTCATCTTCGTTGGTCGCGCGGGTGCCGGGAAACGTTCGGACGCCGACGCCCGTTGTTTCCGGCCCGGGCAGCCTTCGGCTTCGTCCGGGGAACGCTCACCATCATTGTCTGGAACGACGCTTCGCCGAGCTGCGCTCGCGTCTCGGCTGGGCGAGCCGTACGTTGGTCAGGTCGCGCTGCAGCTCGTTAAGACAGTGAGCAAGCGCAACGCGCTGGTCGAACGCGAGGCTGCCTGCGGCCTGATCGTAGAACTGGAAAATCCGCTCGCGCAGATTCGCCCAGAACGCAAGACCTTCGCGGGTGAGACGGACCATGCGCGCCCGCTTGTCGCCGGCATCGGCAACCCTTTCGACCAGCCCGTCGCGCTCCAGACGCTTCAGCACGCCGTCCAGATTCTGTCGGCTGACGATAAGAAAATCCGCCAGCGTACCGACCGACATGCCCTGCGTCGTCCGCGGGTCGGACAGCGCGCCGAGCACCGCCCATTGCACGGTGGTGATCCCGAGTTCCTTGACCGCCTGCCGTTGCAGCGTATTGGCGACCTGAAACAGGCGGAAGAAAATCCGGTTGTTGAGATCGTCGCCGGCCCGATCCACCCCCGGCAACACGGCCGCGGCTTCGCCCCTGGAAGCCGCGCCTGCTGCCTTTCGCGGAACGGAGGCCATCGCGTCGACCGCTCTATCCGTTCATGGTGAGGCCGCCGGATACACTGATCACCTGGCCGGTCATGTAGTTGGCGTCGTCGCTGGAGAGAAAGGCGATCAGGCCCGGCATGTCGTCGGGCTGGCCGAGCCGCTTCAGCGGGATCGAGCGCTTGAGGCCTTCGTAGATCTTCTGTCCGAATTCGCCTTCGCCGGCGAAGGAGCGCAGCAGCGCCGTATCGGTCGGCCCGGGGCACACCACATTGACCCTGATGTTGTCGCGCGCGCATTCCCGCGCAATCGTCTTGGAGAAGGAGATCAGTCCTCCCTTGCACGCCGAATAGACGGCTTCGCCCGACGAGCCGACCCGGCCGGCATCGGAGGCGACGTTGACGACCTTGCCGCCGCCGGCGGCAATGAGATGGGGCAGGGCGGCCTTGTGCAGGTTGAGCGGCCCGCGCAGATTGACGTCGATGATTTTCTCCCAGAGGTCGGGTTCCGTCTTCAGGAACGGCGAGGCGACGTCCCAGCCGGCATTGTTGACGAGGATGTCGAGCTTGCCGAACTTTGCGACGC
>JAHCKB010000095.1 GCA_026125985.1 Bradyrhizobium sp. | reverse complement strand
ACCTGCAGCAGCGGGGGCGGGACGTCATGCTGGTGGACCGGCACGCCGCCGCCGGCGAGGAGACCAGCTACGGCAATGCCGGGCTGATCGAATGTGCCTCCGTCTTTCCCTATATGTTCCCGCGCGATTTCCGGCAGCTTCTGAAGTACGCGCTGAATCGAGCGCCGCAGGTGCGTTACCGTTTCGTCGACCTGCCGGAGTTTCTGCCCTGGCTCTTGCGCTATTACCTGGCGTCCTCGCCGGAACGCGCGATGAAGAGCGCGATGGCCGAGCTGCCGCTGATCCGGCGTAGCCTCGTCGAACACGAGGTAATGATTGCAGAAGCGGGCGTGCCGGAGCTTCTGAAGCGGAATGGCTGGCTGAAGCTGTTTCGCTCGGAAGCCACGTTGGGCGATGCCGCGCGCGAATTCGAGCGCGCCCGGCAGTTTGGCGTCACCGGCGATGTCCTGGACGCCCGGGGCATCCGTGAGCTCGAACCCAATCTCAGCGGCGAATTTGCCGGCGCGGTGTTTCTGCCGACGCCCGGCTTCGTGCCCGATCCCGGCGGATTGGCCAAGGCCTATGCCGGACTGTTCGCCCGCAAGGGCGGCCGTTTTGTTGTCGGCGACGCGCGAACGCTCGAACAGTCCGGCACGCGCTGGCGTCTGTCGACACAGGAGGGCGCAGTCACCGCGCGCGAGGTCGTGGTAGCGATGGGGCCGTGGTCGGATCTGGTGTTCAAGCCGCTCGGCTATTCCATCCCCCTTAACGTCAAGCGCGGTTACCACCTCCACCTCGAGCCGCGGGGCAATGCCGTGCTGAATCGCTGCGTGCTCGACGCGGATCAGGGCTTCGTGCTGGCGCCCATGAACCGCGGCATCCGGCTCACCACGCCGGTCGAGTTCGCCAACCGCGATGCGCCGGCAAATTTCGTGCAGGTCGAACGCGCCCTGCCCAAGGCGCACAAACTGTTTCCCCTCGGCGAGCCGGTCGAGGCGAGCCCATGGAAGGGCGCGCGGCCCTGCCTGCCCGACATGCTGCCGGTCATCGGCCGGGCGCCGCGCCATCCCGGACTATGGTTCGATTTCGGTCACCAGCATCACGGCTTCACGCTGGGACCGGCAACCGGCCGGCTGCTGGCGGAGCTGATGACCGGGGAAACGCCCTTTGCCGATCCGACGCCCTTCGCGGTGGAGCGGTTCGGTTGACGATATCAGGCGGGAGGCCGCCCCGGGCGGGGTCGGGGCGCTTGCGTCGCAACGCCTACCGCGGCGATACTGCCGTAATGGCAGACCCGGCTAGGAGCGGATATGAAGGTTAACATCGAGATCGATTGCACGCCGGTCGAGGCGCGCCAGTTTTTTGGCCTGCCGGACGTCGTGCCGATGCAGACGGCGATGATGGACAAACTGCAGCAGCAGATGATGTCCAACATCGAAAAGATATCGCCCGAATCCCTGATCCAGACCTGGTTCAGCTTCGATCCGAAGCTTGCCGAGCGCTTTCAGGACATGTTCGTGGCGATGGCCGGTCTCGGCGGCACGAAGAAGGACAAGTGATGACGGCGATGGAGGCGGGCGTGCCGGCAGAAAAGGGAGGGCTGCGTCCGCCAAGCTGGCTATTGATGCTGGCTGAGCCGCGGGCATTGTTCGAATTCAATTCGAGCCTGCTGATGTCGCCGCTCTTGATGCAGGCGCCGCGCGGCGACGGACATCCGGTGCTCGCGCTGCCGGGGTTCCTCGCCAGCGATCTGTCGATGGCGCCGATGCGGCGCTATCTGAACGGGCTCGGCTACGAGGCCCATGCGTGGAACATGGGCCGCAATCTCGGCGGCGTTTACACCAAGCGCCGGGCGCTGCGCGAATTGCTCACCAGCATCTACGAGTCCGCTGGGCGCAAGGTCAGCGTGGTCGGCTGGAGTCTTGGTGGGGTCTACGCACGCGATCTCGCGCTGCAGCTCCCCGACCTGGTTCGTTCCGTGATCACGCTCGGTAGCCCCTTTGCCAACGACATACGGGCCACCAACGCGACAAAGCTCTACGAGCTGGTTTCAGGCGAGGGGGTTGACGACGTGCCCGGTCTGCGCGCGGCGATCGCCGGCGACCTGCCGGTGCCGGCCACCTCGATCTACTCGCGCACCGACGGCGTCGTGAACTGGCGTACCTGCCTGCTGCGGCCATCGGCTACCGCCGAGAACATCGAGGTGCATCTGGCAAGCCATCTCGGGCTTGGCGTTAACCCTGCAGCCCTGTGGGCCGTGGCCGATCGCCTGGCGCAGGCCGAGGGTGAATTTCGGCAATTTGATCGATCGGGACCGTTTGCCATTGCCTATGCGGCCCCGGAAAATGCACAATCCTGATCAATTGCCCCCGCCTTTCGGGGACGGTCTGACCGCAAGAAGCGCTGTTTAGGCGCCGCGTCGTTATCTTCGGGAGGAACCCATGGCTGACGCCAAGAAACTGTCTTCGCTCGATGCGTCGTTTCTCTATCTGGAGACGCCCGAGATGCCGATGCATGTCGGCAGCATGGCGATTTTCCGTCTCCCTGAAGACTACAAGGGCGACTTCTTCGAACAGTTCAAGGCGATGATCGCCTCGCGCCTGCACATCGCGCCGATCCTGAAGGCGCGGCTGGAAAAGGCGCCGCTCGACATCGATCACCCTTCCTGGGTCGAAGACGACCAGTTCGATATCGACCGCCATATCTTCCGCGCCAGCCTGCCGGAGCCGCGCGATCGCGCGACGCTGGAACGCATCGTCGGCTGGATGCACGCCAAGCTGCTCAACCGTGCCCGCCCGCTCTGGGAGTTCTATGTCTTCGAGGGCATGAAGGACAACGAGATTGGGCTTTACTCCAAGATGCACCATGCAGCCATCGACGGCGGCGCCGGTGCCGCGCTCACCAGCATGATCTATGATATTTCGCCGGTGCCACGGCAGGTCGAGCCGCCTTCCGCGCGCAAGGTGAATCAGGAGCCGCGGGATATTGCCGCCAACCTGATCGATTCCTATCAGCAGTTCTGGACGCAGCCGTTCGATGGATCGGCTGGGCCCAAGAGCCTGGAGCTGCCTCGTACCGGAAAGAGCGATCTCGGCTCCATCCTGTTCGACAACGCCATGTTCCAGATCGAGACTGCGGTCAAGTTTGCGAGCTCCGTGCCCACGATGCTGAAGAGCGTCTCTGAGGTAATCGGCAAGATCGCCGACCCGAAGTCGCGCGACAGCCTCGCCAGCATGGCATCGCCGCCGACCATCCTCAACAAGGCGATCTCGTCCGAACGCAGCTTTGCCGGCACATCGATCTCGCTGTCGAGAGCGAAAGCGGTGGCGAAGGCGTCCGGCGGCAAGCTCAACGATGTCGTGCTGGCGCTCGCCTCGGGCGTTTTGCGCCGTTACCTGATCAGCCAGGAAGCGCTGCCGAACAAGTCGTTGACGGCAGCGGTGCCGATCTCGCTGCGCGAGGAGGGTAACTCCGAGGCGAATAACCAGGTGTTCGGCATGATCTGCTCGATCGCCACCAATATCGATGATCCCAAGGCGCGGCTGGAGGCGATCATCGCCCAGTCCAGCAAGTCCAAGGAAATGTCGCATCCGCTGCGCGCATTGATGCCGCAGATATCCAATCTCTCGATGCTGGGTGCGCCGATCGTGGTGCAGATCCTGTCGCTGCTTTACAGCCGCTCCAATCTGTCCGACGTGCTGCCGCCGGCAGCCAACGTCACGGTGTCCAACGTGCCGGGTCCGCGACAGACGCTCTACGCCGCCGGTGCGGAACTTCTGCACATCTTCCCGGTGTCGATTTCGGCGCACGGGCTTGCGCTCAACATCACCGTGCAGAGCTATCGTGATCAGCTCGATTTCGGTTTCATTGCCGGCGCCAACATCATTCCGCATGTCCAGGTGCTTTGTGACATGCTCCCACAGGAGTTCGAAGCGCTCGAGGCGGCCTATGCACCCCCGCCGTCCGCGATGAAGGGCGCTGCCGAGTAAGGATCGTTAGTGATGATTGAGATGCCGCCGCTTCAGTTCGCCCAGGTGAACGGGATTCGCATGGGCTTCTATGAAGCAGGCCCCAAGACCGACAAACCGCCCATGGTGCTTTGCCACGGCTGGCCGGAACTCGCCTTTTCCTGGCGTCACCAGATCAAGGCCCTGAGCGAAGCCGGCATCCGCGTGATCGCGCCCGACCAGCGCGGCTACGGTTCGAGCGACCGTCCCGAGCAGGTCGAAGATTACGACATGGAGCATCTGACCGGCGATCTCGTGGGCCTGCTCGATCATCTGAAGATCGACAAGGCGATCTTTGTCGGCCACGACTGGGGCGGCTTTGTCGTGTGGCAGATGCCGCTCCGCCATCTCGACCGCGTGGCAGGCGTCGTCGGCGTCAACACGCCGCACTGGGACCGTGCGCCGATGGACCCGATCGAGCTGTTCCGCCAGCGCTTCGGTGACCAGATGTACATCGTTCAGTTCCAGAACCCCGCACGCGAGCCGGACAGGATCTTCGGCAGCCGGGTCGAACAGACATTCGACGCCTTCATGCGCAAGCCGCTGCCGCGTCCGCCGGAGAAGCCCGGCGAGCCGCCGGTGGCCGGTGTCGGCGCGTCGGCCAAGACCAATCTCGCATTCCCGCAGATGATTGCGGCCTATGACGCCAAGTTCGATCCGCGCACGCCGATCCTGTCGGCGGAAGAGAAGAAGGTCTTCGTGGATACCTTTACAAAGACCGGATTCACCGGCGGCATCAACTGGTATCGCAATTTCACCCGCAACTGGCGGCGCGCCGAAGGGCTGGACCACCATGTGAAGGTGCCCTCGCTGATGATCATGGCGGAGAACGATGCGGTGCTGCCGCCTTCTGCCGCCGACGGAATGGAGAAACTCGTCCCCGATCTCGAGAAGTACCTCGTGAAGGACAGCGGCCACTGGACCCAGCAGGAGAAGCCGGACGAGGTCAGCGCCAAGCTGATCGAGTGGCGCAGGAAACGGTTTGGATAAGTCTCGCCGTTCGGGAGCTGGTCTTTCGGATCATCCCGGAGTGGCGGAGAAGCAGGAGAGAGTTTCGCGATGGCGTCCCCCAACAAGTTGAGTCCGATCCCGCGCCCGCCGACCAAGCCGGTGGTCGGCAACATGCTGTCGCTGGACCCTACGGCGCCGGTGCAGCATCTGGTGCGGCTCTCGAAGGAGCTCGGGCCGATCTTCTGGCTCGACATGATGGGCGCGCCGCTCGTCATCGTGTCCGGTCACGACCTGATCGACGAGCTTTCCGACGAGAAGCGTTTCGACAAGGCGGTGCGAGGCGCGCTGCGCCGGGTGCGCGCGGTCGGCGGCGACGGCCTGTTCACCGCCGACACGGCCGAACCCAACTGGAGCAAGGCGCACAACATCCTGCTGCAGCCGTTCGGCAACCGCGCCATGCAGTCCTACCACCCGAGCATGGTCGACATCGCCGAGCAGCTCGTGAAGAAGTGGGAGCGGCTCAACGCCGATGACGAGATCGATGTCGTCCACGACATGACCGCGCTGACGCTCGACACTATCGGGCTCTGCGGTTTCGACTATCGCTTCAATTCCTTCTATCGCCGGGACTACCATCCCTTCGTGGAATCGCTGGTGCGTTCGCTGGAAACCATCATGATGACCCGCGGCCTGCCGCTGGAGAATCTGTGGATGCAGAAGCGCCGCCGCGACCTCGTTGCCGACGTCGGCTTCATGAACAAGATGGTCGACGAGATCATCGCCGAGCGCCGCAAGAGCAGCGAGACGACGGACGCCAAGAAGGACATGTTGGCTGCCATGATGACCGGTGTCGACCGCGCCACCGGCACGCAGCTCGACGACATCAACATCCGTTACCAGATCAACACCTTCCTGATCGCGGGCCACGAGACGACCAGCGGTCTATTGTCCTGCACGATCTACGCGCTGCTGAAGCATCCCGAGGTGCTGAAGAAGGCCTATGAGGAGGTCGATCGGGTCCTCGGGCCCGACACCAATGCGAAGCCGACCTATCAGCAGGTGACGCAGCTCACCTACATCACGCAGATCCTGAAAGAGGCATTGCGGATGTGGCCGCCGGCGCCGGCCTATGGCATCGCGCCGCTGAAGGACGAGACCATCGGCGGCAAGTACAAGCTGAAGAAGGGCACTTTCGTCACCGTGCTGGTGATGGCACTGCACCGCGATCCCAGCGTCTGGGGTCCGAACCCCGACGTGTTCGATCCCGAGAATTTTTCGCCCGAGGCCGAAGCGAAGCGGCCGATCAATGCCTGGAAGCCGTTCGGCAACGGCCAACGCGCCTGCATCGGCCGCGGCTTTGCCATGCACGAAGCGGCGCTGGCGATCGGGATGATCCTGCAGCGCTTCAAGCTCATGGATCCGCATCGCTATCAGATGCACCTGAAGGAAGCGCTGACGGTCAAGCCCGACGGTTTCAAGATCAAGGTGCGCCCTCGCACCGATGCGGATCGTGGTGCGTTCAGCGGTGTGAAGCCTGCGGCGGCGGCTTCCGGCGCGGCTGCGCCCCGGACGCCGGCGCGCGCCCGGCCCGGCCACAACACGCCGTTGCTGGTCCTCTATGGCTCGAACCTCGGCACCGCCGAGGAAATGGCGACGCGCGTCGCCGACCTTGCGGAGGTCAACGGCTTTGCCACCAAACTCGCGCCTCTCGATGACTATGTCGGCAAGCTGCCGGCCGAAGGTGGTGTGCTGATCTTCTGCGCGTCCTACAACGGCGCGCCGCCCGACAACGCCACGCAATTCGTGAAATGGCTCGGCAGCAGCGAGCTGGCAAAGGACGCGTTCACCAAGGTGCGCTACGCCGTGTTCGGCTGCGGCAACAGCGACTGGGCGGCGACCTACCAGTCGGTGCCGCGCCTGATCGACGAGCAGCTCAGGGCGCATGGCGGACGCAGCGTCTACGAGCGCGGCGAGGGCGATGCGAAAAGCGATTTCGAGGGCCAGTTCGAGAAATGGTTCGGCAAGCTTGCGCCGGCTGCAACGAAGGAGTTCGGCCTCGAGTCGAACTTCGCCCGTAGCGCCGACGACGAGCCGCTCTATTCCATCGAACCGGTAGCGCCGACCACCGTCAACGCCATCGTCGCACTCGGCGGCGCTTCCGCGATGAAGGTGCTGGCCAATGACGAGCTGCAGAGCAAGTCCGGCGCTAACCCGTCGGAGCGCTCGACGCGGCATATCGAGGTGCAGCTGCCGGCCGACCTGACCTACCGCGTCGGCGACCATCTTTCCGTGGTGCCGCGCAACGATCCGACGCTGGTGGATTCCGTTGCGCGCCGATTCGGCTTCCTGCCCGCCGACCAGATTCGCCTGCAGGCCCCCGAGGGCCGCCGCGCGCAACTGCCGGTCGGTGAAGCCATCTCGGTCGGGCGGCTGCTCACCGAATTCGTCGAGTTGCAGCAGATTGCCACCCGCAAGCAAATCCAGATCATGTCGGAGCACACGCGCTGTCCGGTGACGAAGCCGAAGCTGCTCGCCTATGTCGGCGACGACGATGCGTCGGCCGAGCGATACCGGGCTGACGTACTGGCGAAGCGCAAATCGGTGTTCGACTTGCTGGAAGAATTCCCGGCCTGCGAATTGCCGTTCCATGCCTATCTGGAAATGCTGTCGCTGCTGGCGCCGCGCTACTATTCAATCTCGTCCTCGCCGTCGGGCGATCCGCAGCGGTGCAGCGTCACCGTCGGCGTGGTGCAGGCGCCGGCAAGTTCCGGCCGCGGCATCTACAAGGGCGTATGCTCCAACTATCTCGCCGGGCGCCGCGTCGGCGACACCATCCACGCCACCGTGCGCGAGACCAAGGCGGGCTTCCGCCTGCCGGACGACTCATCGGTTCCGGTCATCATGATCGGGCCCGGCACGGGACTGGCGCCGTTCCGTGGCTTTCTGCAGGAGCGCGCGGCGCGCAAGGCCAAAGGTGCGACGCTGGGGCCGGCCATGCTGTTCTTCGGCTGCCGCCATCCCGGGCAGGACTTCCTCTATGCCGACGAACTCAAGGGCTTTGCGGCCGACGGCGTCAGCGAACTCCACACAGCGTTCTCGCGCGGCGAGGGACCCAAGACCTATGTGCAGAATCTGCTGGCGCAGGAGAAAGACAAGGTCTGGAGCCTGATCGAGAAGGGCGCCGTCATCTTCGTCTGCGGCGACGGCAGCAGGATGGAGCCTGACGTCAAGGCAACGCTGACGTCGATCTGGCAGGAAAAGACCGGTGGCAATGCCGACGCAGCCTCGAAGTGGATCGACGAGATGGGCACCAGGAACCGCTATGTGCTCGACGTGTGGGCGGGCGGTTGATGACGTGCGTGGCGTCGGCTGACCGTGCTGGACGTCGTGCATGATTCCGTGGGTCAAGATCGATACGGCGCAGATTCCCGGCAGCGACGGCGAATTGCGGCTGATGCGGCGAGGCGCGGAGTTCTCCATCAAGCTCGGCGCCAACGAACTGATGAGCAGCCGCTTGAGCGGCTCTGAAGCTGCGCTTGCCACGCTTGCCGCAAGGAAAATCGAGTCGGCAGATGCGCCGCATGTGCTGATTGGCGGATTGGGCATGGGATTTACGCTTCGTGCTGCGCTCGCTGTGTTGGGCGCCGGCGCACGGATCGTCGTGGCCGAACTGGTGCCGGCCGTCGTCGGCTGGGCAAGAGGTCCGATGCTGGAAATTTTTGCCGGCAGTCTCGATGATCCGCGCGTAAGCATACTGGAGACGGATGTTTTCGACGTAATCCGCTCCCGCCCGCAGACGTTCGACGCGATCCTGCTGGATGTCGATAACGGGCCGGAGGGCCTGACACGCAAGGCCAACGATGCGCTTTACGACTCTACCGGATTGAAACTGGCTTGGGCGGCGCTGCGGTCGCGAGGTGTCCTGGCGGTCTGGTCGTCCGGACCGAACCCGCCGTTTGCAAAGCGCCTGCGCGACGTCGGATTCGACGTCAACGAAATCAACATCCGCGCCACCGGAAAAGGCGGTGGCGCACGTCATGTGATCTGGATCGCGACGAAGAGCTAGCGGACAGTGCTGGATATGGCGGTTGTCGATCGCAAACTCATGCGATCCCGCTCACGCGGCTTTGGCAGCCGCATCCTTCGCGTGTTCGTCGATCGCGCCGATCACCTGCGGCCACATTCGGATCGGGAGCGCGTGGCCCATGCCTTCGATCATCAAGAGCTTCGCGCCTGAAATGGAGGCCGCGGTGTCTTTGCCGCCTTCGGGACGCACCAGCGGATCGACGGTGCCGTGAATGACCAGCGTCGGCGCCTTGACCTGCCGCAGCCGCTCCTTGCGGCTGCCGGAGGCGAGGATGGCGCGGAGCTGCCGGCCGACGCCGGGCGGGTTGAGGCCGCGCTCCCAGGTTCGCGCCGCGCGCGCCGGATCGAGCGCCTCGTCTTCCGGGAAGGAACCGGCGCGCAGGATTTTCCACGTCTGGGCGAAACGGGCGAGATACTCTTCCCTCGTCGCAGGCGGCGGCGCCATCAGCACCGCGGCGGCCTCGCGGGTCGGCGGCGGTACTTTGGGATTGCCCGTCGTCGACATGATCGAGGTCATTGAACGCACGCGCTCGGGGAAGGTGATCGCGATCTCCTGTGCAATCATGCCGCCCATGGACGCGCCGACGATGTGCGCCGAGCGAACGCGCAGGTGATCCATCAGTCCGATCGTGTCGACGGCCATATCGCGCAGCTTGTAGGGCGCAGCGACCGGAATCCTGAGAAAACGCAGCTTCAACAGTTCGACCAGGGAGAGGCGCTTGCCGCCGCTCATCCGGCTGGATTTACCGATGTCGCGGTTGTCGAAGCGGATCACCCGGAAGCCGCGGCCGGCGAGTTCGCGGCAGAACTCGTCGTCCCAGTGGATCATCTGGGCGCCCAGTCCCATGATGAGGACCATCGGCTCGGCATGATCTTCGCCGAAGATCTCGTAGCAGATCTCGATGCCGTTGGTATGGGCGATCTGGGCTGTCACGTCAGGCGTTCCCTTATGGTAAGTCGGTGACGAAAAGCTATGACATGGTTTGCGGCGGTGCAGAAGGCTTTCCGGTGCCGCAGCGATCATCGGCTGGTTGACCGACGCGCCGCAACGGTGTGGTATGGCGACAAGCAAAAACAGCGAGGCGGGCAGGACACAAGCCGGAACTCGCGTACCAATTCGAAGGGAGAGGAAATGGCCGACAAGGGCAACGATCCCGTTGCGATGTGGCAGAACATGATCGGCGAGATGGAGAAGGGATTCAATTCCTTCGCCAATCAAGCCATGTCGTCGCCCGAATTCTCCAAGTTGATGAACCAGGCCGGTGGCGCCGCCGCGGGCGCCCAGAAGCATCTCGGCGAGCTGATGGAGAAATACCTCGTCAGCATGAACCTGCCGAGCCGCGCGCAGATGGTCGGTATGGCCGAGCGGCTGCAGTCGATCGAGGGCCAGCTCAACGAGATCAAGGCGATGCTGACCCAGATGAGCAAGGCGTCCGGTCAATCGGCCGTCGGCGGGACTACGCCGATGCCGCCGCGCACGAAACGTCCGCCCTCGGCTGAGGGAGAGCCGAAATGAACGCGCCCTCGGGTCTCGATCTCGCGTCGATTTCGGATCGGGTCCAGACCGAGGTGCAGCGCGCGATCCAGCGCAGTATCAAGGGCGTCGAATATTTCGCGACTTCCGGTCCTGCGCTCGGCTCGACGCCGAAGGACGTGCTGATCAGCCGCGGCACCATGAATCTCTATCATTACCGGCCGCTGGCGGATGAGATCTACCGCGTGCCGATCCTGATCGTGATGGCGACTACCAACCGCGGCTATATCCTCGACATGGTGCCGGGCCAGAGCTTCATCGAGTTCCTGCTCAAGCGCGGCTACGACGTCTACATGCTCGACTGGACGGCGCCGAAGCCGGAAGAGAAGTCGCTCGGGATGGAAGACTACGTCCTGGACTTCATCCCCGAATCGGTGCGCCGCGTGCAGGAGGATTCCGGCGTCGAAGACGTCACCGTGATCGGCTACTGCTTCGGCGGCGTGCTGTCGCTGCTCTACGGCTCGATCTTCCACGATGGGCCGATGAAGAACCTGATCTGCTTCACGACGCCGATCGACTTCCGGGAGATGAAGCTGTTCTCCAACTTCTCGGACCGGCGCTATTTTGATGTCGATGGTCTGGTCGACAGCGTCGGCAACATGCCGCCCGAACTGATTTTGCAGTCCTTCGAGATGTTGCGGCCGGCCTCGCGCGCAGCCAGCCAGGTGCAGTTGTGGGATAACATCTGGAACGACGAGTTCGTGAAGTCCTACCGAATGTTCGACCGCTGGGCGACCGATACGCTGCCGCTGGCGGGCGAATATTTCCGCACCATCACCAAGGACCTGATGTGGGACAACAAGCTGTTCAACGGCACCATGACCGTGGGCGGGCGACCGGCGCAACTCGACAAGATCAAGGTGCCGATCCTGCATGCGGTTGCCGAACACGACCACATCGTGCCTTATGACGCGGCAAAGCACCTGGTGCAGAAGGTGGGCTCGACCGACAAGGAAGAAGTCATCCTCAAGGGCGGTCATGTCAGCCTTGTCGCCGGGCCGAATGCGATCCGCAGGCTGTGGCCGAAGCTCGATTCCTGGTTAGGGGGAAGATCGATATGACCGAGACGCGCTCCTATCCGCGCCAAATTCAGACCGACGCCGGCCCCATCGAGTTCCGCCTGATGTCCCGGGCGGACGAGGCGGCGGTGCTCGACTTCGCCAAGGCGTTGCCGACCCATGACCTGCTGTTCCTGCCGCGCAACATCAGCCAGCCCAAGGTGCTGTCGGCCTGGGTCAAGGAGATCGAGCGCGGCGACATCGTCAGCCTGCTGGCGGTGAAGAACGGCCGGGTGGTCGGCTGCGGCACGCTCGTCCGCGAGCCTTACTCCTGGTCGACCCATGTCGGCGAGATTCGGATGGTGGTGTCGCAGGACGTGCGCGGGCAGGGGGTCGGCAAAGTGCTCTCGCAGGAGACCTTTGCGCTCGCGCTGTGCGCCGGCCTGGAGAAGCTCTCGGTTCAGATGACGGTCGACCAGCAGGCCGCGATTGCCCTGTTCGAAAGCCTCGGCTTCAAGGCGGAGGCCCTGCTGCGGGACCATGTCCGGGACGTCGCCGGCAAGAAGCACGACATCGTCGTGCTCGGACATAATGTGGCGCAGGTGGCCGCCCAGATGGAGGCTTACGGCCTGCCCGGAGCCGTCCAGCACTAGGCAGGGTTTCCGTAGGGGAACCCTGCCGCCGGCCGGATGGGCAATCCGCCCAAAATCCAGTCTATCACGAATTCGTGATATCGCATCGCAACATCTTTGTTGCGATGCACCATTAACCGTGCCATATAGGTCTTGCCCCGGGCCAAATCCGGACGGGGTGAGCCCCGTTGCTCAAACCCTGAGGATGGAGAGACCCCCATGACCACCGAGACCATGATGAACACCGTCAAGGAAGCCTTCGCGCCCGTCACCGAGGCGTTCACCAAGCTCCAGAACATGGATGTTCCGGAAGCCGCCCGTGAGTTCGTGAAGAAGCAGGCCGAGACCGCCAAGGTGCGCGCCGCCGATGTTTATGCCGGCTCCGAGAAGGTCACCGACGCCATCGAGTCCGCCGTGGCCGGTTCGGTCAGCGAAGCCGCCAAGATCAGCCGCAACATCCAGCAGGCGATGTTCCAGGACGCGGAAGCGTTCTTCGCCGGCATCGACAAGCTCGCCTCGGCCAAGTCGCTGAGCGAAGCCTATCAGATCCAGTCCGACCTCGCCCGCGCCCAGGGTGAAGTCGTCGTCTCCCGCGCCAAAGCGACCGCCGAGTATGTCGGCAAGCTCGTGAGCGAGGGTGCGAAGAGCGCGCAGGACAATTTCGCGAAGGTCTACAGCAAGACCGCCTGATAACGCCTTCGTTGCGTGAGTATTCAAGGGAAGGCCCGCTTCGGCGGGCCTTCTTTTTGACCAGCAACGGCATAAATCAGTTCGACCCTCATGGTGAGGAGGCACGCCTGCGCCCTCTCGAGCCATGAGGCCACAGACGGGCCTGTATCTTCGAAACGCCGCTGATGCCGCGGGGAAGGGTCTCGATCGTTCGAAAGCCAGCATGACTCGGGATCTTCCCAACAGCTTTGCGATCGCTTCTCAAAGCGATGCCGCGCGCGCTGCCGAACTGCGCCGCGTGAAGTTGCTGGCCTCGCTGGTGCTGGCGGTGACGTTTGCCGTCTTCATCGGCGCGAAGTGGATGGTGCCGGTCCATCCCGCCTGCGGTTTCGTTGCGGCGTTCGCAGAAGCCGCGACCATCGGCGGGCTCGCCGACTGGTATGCGGTGGTGGCGCTGTTCAAGCGGCCGCTGGGCCTGCCGATCCCGCACACCGCGATCATCCAGAGCAACCAGCACCGCATCGCCGACAAGCTCGGCGAATTCATCGAGGTGCATTTCCTCGAGGCCGCGCCGGTCGAGGCGAAGCTGCGGCAGATCGACTTCGGCTCGTTCGTCGCCGACTGGCTGCGGGACCGCAAGAAGAGCGAGGATCTGGCGCGCTTTGCGTTGCGGCTGCTGCCCGAAGCGGTCACCGCGACCGAAAGCTCGGGGCTGATGACCTTCATCACCCGGCGCGTCACCTCCCAACTGATGGCGATCGATCTGGCGCCGCTTGCTGCCGGCACCTTGCGCTCCTTCGTGCAGGAAGGACGGCACCGTGTGCTGCTCGACGATATCCTGCGCGCCCTTCATCAGACGCTGACGACCGCGGAAACCATGGCCCTGATCCGCGACCGCATTCGCGCGGAATTGCCGACGCTGCTGAAACTCTACCGCGCCGACCGTTTCCTGGTGAACCGCATCGTGTCCTCCGCCACCGCCTTCTTCGAGGAAGTGCGCAACGATCCCGATCATCCCTTCCGCGACGAGTTCAATCGCATGCTGCTGTCGCTGGTGGACAAGCTCGGCAGCGATCCCGCCTTCGCCAGCCGCATCGACGGGCTGAAGCGCGATATCCTGGCGCGTCCGGAACTCGGCGATCTCGCCCGCAACATCTGGTCCAACGCGCGCACCTTCATCGAGCGCAGCGCCTCCGGCGAGACCCAGGTGCTGCAGCAGCTTCTTGCGAGAATGTTCGTGGAAGCAGGCGAGGCGCTGGCTGCCGATACCGAGATGCGGGCCGAGATCAACCAGGGTCTGGTCGCGGTGCTGCGCAGTTTCATCGCCGACCAGAAGAGCGGCGTCTCCACCTTCATCGCCGACCAGGTCAAGGCCTGGGACATGGCGCAACTGATCTCGCTGATCGAGATCAATGTCGGCAAGGACCTGCAATACATCCGCTTCAACGGCTCCTTGATCGGCGGATTGGCTGGCTTGGCGCTCTACACGCTGGAATACCTGCTACGGCTTGTGTGACTAATTGATCACGGCGAGTGCCTTAATCCGCGATACCGGATTTGCCTCGGC
>JAHCKB010000094.1 GCA_026125985.1 Bradyrhizobium sp. | reverse complement strand
CTGCAGCCGGACCGGCGCCAAGGCTTTCGCCTGCGATGCCACCAGTGCCGAGGAGGTCGAACGCCTGTTCGGCCAGGTCGAACGCGAGATCGCGACACCAGACATCGTCGTCTATAACGCCAGCGCCCGCGCGCGCGGATCGTTTGTCGACCTTGTGCCGGCAGAAGTGGCGCACGCGATTTCAGTAAGCGCCTTCGGCGGCTTCCTGGTGGCGCAGCAGGCCGCAAAACGCATGCTGCCCAACAAGCGCGGCGCGATCTTCTTCACCGGCGCTTCCGCCAGCGTGAAGGGCTATCCGCAGTCCGCGCCTTTCGCGATGGGAAAGTTCGCGCTGCGCGGGCTGGCGCAGAGCATGGCCCGCGAACTGTCGCCGCAGGGCATTCACGTCGCCCATTTCGTCATTGACGGCGGCATCCGCAGCGCAGTTCGAACCGAGCCTGCCGACCGCCCGGATTCGTTCCTCGATCCCGACGCCATTGCCGAAAGCTACTGGAACGTGCTGCAGCAGCCGCGCAATGCCTGGACCTGGGAGCTCGAGCTGCGGCCGTGGGTGGAGAAGTTCTGAGAATTCCGTCATTGCGAGCAGAGCGAAGCAATCCAGTTTCCTCACTGCATGAAAGCTGGATTGCTTCGTCGCTGCGCTCCTCGCAATGACGAAAAAAGAAACAAGGGGGAAACATGAGCACAGAAATCACCATCGATACCGGCACCAATGAGCTTCTCTGCGTGATCCGCGACCGCGTCGCCGTCATCACGCTGAACCGGCCGGAGGCGCGCAACTCGCTCTCCGACGAGCTGACGCCCGCGCTGCGCACCATGATCCGCACATGCGGCGAGGATCCGGCGGTCGGCGCGATCATCGTCACCGGCGCGGGCAAGGCGTTCTGCGCCGGCGGCAACGTCAAGGGCATGGGCGCCCACCGCGACAAGAAGCGCCAGGAAATGTCCGATGCGGACAAGATCGCCGATCTTCAGGAGCGGCAGCGACTGCTGACCGGAGCACTCGTTTCGGTGCGCAAGCCGACCATTGCGGCCCTGCCCGGCCCCGCGGTCGGCGCAGGGCTCGCCATCGCCATGGCCTGCGATATCCGCATCATGGCGCAGTCGGCGTTCCTCTCCACCGGATATCTCAACGTCGCGCTGCCGGGCGACTACGGCATCGCCTGGCTGCTGACGCGCCTGGTCGGCACCTCGCGCGCCCGCGAACTGATGTTCACGGCCGAGCGCGTGACGGCGGCACGATGCGAGGCGATTGGCCTCGTCAACCGCGTGACCGCCGACGAGACGCTGCAGGAAGAGGCCTTCGCGATGGCGAAGGCCATGGCGGAGGGACCGAGCGTCGCATTGCGCTACATGAAGGACAATCTGGACGAAGCGCTGATCTTCGATTTCGCCACTGCCAGGGATCATGAAGCCGAGCGCATGATCCGCGCCCAGAAGACTGTCGACCACCGCGAGGCGGTTCAGGCCTTCATCGACAAGCACAAGCCGGTATTTGCAGGGAAGTGAAAAGAATGGGCCCGGTCCTGTTGCCGCAGAAACCGGGCCCAGTCATCAACCCGCGGTCGCAGCGGGGGAGACCTTGCGGGAAAGACGCATGATCCGGCAAAGTGGAAACCGGTTTCCGAGAAGATCATGCGCAATCGAGAAACAAAGGCACATGAACTTTCGCAGATAAGGTCATGCTGCCTTTGCGAGCTTCCAGCTGGCGCAAGGAATGCCCTGCGGCGCGAGGCTGATGTCCTTGGCGAACCGCACCAGCTTCCAGTCGCCGGGGCTCGGGGTAAACGCGTAGCCCGACTTTCCGGCCAGCGCGATCATCGCGTCGTTGGTCCGCAAGGTCTCGCCGAACAGCCTTCCGGCGCCGAACGCCGCCGCGCGGCATTCGAGATTTTTCAGGATCGCCGCCCCGATGCCGCGGCCGTGCCAGCGATCGTCGATCGACAGGCCGAACTCGAAGCTCGACGTCTCATCGTCAAAGGCATAACGCGCCTCCCCGACGATGGTCTCGCGGCCGTCGATTTCCATGGTGGCGACAACGCTGAACTGATCGGCCTCGCCGACATGGATGTAGCGTTCGAGCAGGCCGGGCGGCAATTGGCTGATCGCACCGAAAAAGCGGTCGTGGCGGGATCGCGTCGAGAGTCCGCGGAAATAGTCCTGCAGCGCCTTCGCATCGCGTGGCTCGACGAAGCGCACCGTGATGGCCTCGCCGTGCTTCGAACGCACCACATCGGAATGCTGGCGGAGTTCTTCGAGGCGCAGAGTGGTCATGACGGCCTTCCGGGGGATTCGAAGAAAACAGGCGCCCCTGTGGACAGGCGGCGCCGGTTGCGCAGGATCAGCCAAAGTGTTGTGCGGTTTGGCGTTAAGATCCTGCGCCACTTCAGTTGGAGCGCGCCCGGACGCAAAACCGGTATCCACTTTTGCTGGTCGCGCTCATTGACGGCTCATCAAGCCCGCCAGAACGGTTTGTCGGCTTCATAGGCGACGTCGGCGGAGGACACGCCGATGTCGCGCAGGTCCCGTTCAGACCATTTGGAAAGCTCCCGCCGCATCGAATAGCGCTCCCGCCAGACATGGAGGGTCTCGGCCAATTGCGAGAAAAGGCCATATCCATGATGATTTATCATCGACTCGTGGGTGAAAACGCTCATTTTTAGCTCCTATTCCCTAGCGATTGGCGCTAATATCTGCTGGTTTTGGCACTGCGGCAAACGACACTTTGTACCGCTTCGGATGAAATAAACTCATGTATAGGTTTGGCGGCAGATGGCGGCACGGCTCCCTTCCCTGAACGGACTGCGCGCCTTCGAGGCGGCCGCGCGGCACATGAGCTTCACGCTCGCGGCCGCCGAACTCAACGTGACGCAGACGGCGATCAGCCATCAGATCCGGCGGCTCGAGGAAGAACTCGGCATCCGCCTGTTCGTCCGGCAGAACCGCGCGCTGTCGCTGACCCCTGAGGCGAAGGAGTACCTCCCCGGCATCCGCGCCGCCTTCAACGATCTCAGGCTCGCGACCGACCGCCTGCTGCGCAAGGACGACGGCAATGCGCTGACGGTCTCGACGCTCGCCTCGCTCGCCGCCAAATGGCTGCTGCCGCGCATCTCCGATTTCCAGGAGAAACATCCCGGCATCGACGTGCGCATCACCACCTCGACCGCGCTGGTGGACTTCAAGAGCGGCGGCGTCGATGCGGCGATCCGCTATGGCCGCGGCCAGTGGCCCGGCCTGCGCGCCGACTGGCTGATGGCCGACCGGATGTTTCCGGTGTGCAGCCCGGAATTGCTCAAGCGGAAACCGCTGCGAAAACCCGAAGACCTCGCCAACCATGTGCTGCTGCATTCCAGCTCCGGCAATGACGACGACTGGCGGCTGTGGCTGACGGCGGCCGGCCTGCCGGCGAATCTCTCCAGGCAGCCCGGCGTCACCTTCGATCTCATGTTCATGACGGTGCAGGCCGCGATCGACGGGCTGGGGGTTGCCATGGGCCGTACCTCCTATGTGCAGGACGACATCAAGAAGGGGCGCCTGATCGTGCCCTTCGAAATCGAGCTGCCGGTGGATGCCGGCTTCTATCTCGTATCGCCGGAAGCCCGGGCCGACACGCCAAAGCTGTCCACGTTCCGCAAGTGGCTATCCGACATTGTGAAAGCAAAGCCAGAACCCCTGGCCGAAGCGACGATGCCCATGCGGCGACAGCAGTTGTGATTGCCGCGCAAAGTTGGCAAACAACTGGCGATGGTAGACCTCTCCCGAAAATTCGACGTGCTGGTCATCGGCGGCGGCAACGCCGCCTTGTGCGCTGCAATCAGTGCGCGGCGCGCCGGTGCCTCCGTGCTGGTGCTGGAGGGCGCGCCGAAATTCTACCGCGGCGGCAACACCCGCCACACCCGCAACATGCGCTGCGCCCACGATTCGGCGACCGATATCCTGACCGGCCCCTACACGGAGCAGGAATTCTGGGACGACCTGCTGCGCATCACCGGCGGCCAGACCGATGAAGAACTCGCCCGGTTCATGATCCGGGAGTCCAAGGACATTCTGGATTGGATCGTCGAGCAGGGCGTGCGCTGGCAACCCTCGCTCGGCGGCACGCTGAGCCTCGGCCGCACCAACTCCTTTTTCCTCGGCGGCGGACGTGCCATGCTGAACGCGCTCTATCGCACGGCGGAGAAGCTCGGCGTCGATATCCTCTACGATGCGGAAGTGACCGACCTCCTGATCGAGGACGGCATGTTCCTCTCCGCGAAGCTGAAACAGCCAGTCGACGGCATCAGCGACATCCGCGCTTCCGCGCTCGTTGCTGCCGCCGGCGGCTTCGAGGCCAATATCGAGTGGCTGAAGGAATACTGGGGCGATGCCGCCGAAAATTTCCTCATCCGCGGCACTCCCTATAACCGCGGCTCGATCCTGAAAATGCTGCTGGCCAAAGGCGTGCAGGAAGTCGGCGATCCCACCCAGTGCCACGCGGTTGCGATCGACGCTCGCGCGCCGAAATTCGACGGCGGCATCATCACCCGGCATGACTCGGTGGTGTTCGGCATCGTCGTCAACAAGCATGCCGAGCGCTTCTATGACGAAGGCGAGGATATCTGGCCCAAGCGCTACGCCATCTGGGGCCGCCTCGTCGCAGCCCAGCCCGATCAGATCGCCTACATCGTGTTCGACGCCAGCGTGCGTCACAGCTTCATGCCGACGCTGTTTCCGCCGATCGAGGGCGCAACGATTGCCGAACTTGCGGCCAGGCTCACGCTCGATCCGGCCGCGCTGGAAAGGACGATCGCCGGGTTCAACGCCGCGGTGCGGCCCGGTACCTTCGACCACACCATCCTCGACGATTGCCGCACCGAGGGATTGACGCCGCCGAAGACGCATTGGGCGCGGAAAATCGAGACGGCGCCCTATTACGCCTACCCGGTGCGGCCCGGCATTACCTTCACTTATCTCGGCACCCGCGTGAACCGGGAGACGCGGATGCTGATGAAGAACGGCAAGCCTTCCGCCAACATGTTCGCCGCCGGCGAGATCATGGCGGGCAACGTGCTGGGCAAGGGCTACGCGGCCGGCATCGGCATGACCATCGGCAGCGTGTTCGGCCGCGTGGCCGGACGGGAAGCGGCGAAATGCGGAACTCGGTTCTCGACGAAGCCGAACAATCCCATTCGACGGTCTGCAACTCGTGCCGGTACTGCGAGGGCCTGTGCGCGGTCTTCCCGGCGATGGAGATGCGCCGTTCGTTCTCCGACGGCGACCTCAACTATTTCGCCAATCTCTGCCATGCCTGCGGCGCCTGCTATACCGATTGCCAGTTCTCGCCGCCGCACGAATTCAACGTCAATGTGCCGCAGACGCTCGCCGTCGCGCGCGCGGATTCATACGCCGCCTATGCCTGGCCGCGCGCCTTTGCCGGCCTGTTCGCGCGCAACGGCCTTCTCATCAGCCTGATCGCGGCGCTCAGCGTCGCCGCCTTCATCCTCGGCTTCGTGCTCTGGCATGACAGGCAGATCCTGTTCGGCGTCCATATCGGCCCCGGCGCGTTCTACAAGCTGATGCCGCACAACACGATGGCTGCGCTGTTTGGCGCGGTGTTCCTCTATGCCGTCGTCGCGCTGATCATGGGCGTGCGCGCCTTCTGGCGCGACATCGGGGAACCCGTCGGCATGACGGCGGATGCCGGCTCGATCTGGCAGGCGATCCGCGACGCCGGCGAATTGCGCTATCTCGACGGCGGCGGCGTCGGCTGCTTCAACGAGGATGACCGCCCGACCGACCGCCGCAGGCTCTATCATCACTTTACCTTCTACGGTTTCCTGCTCTGCTTTGCCTCCACCAGCGTGGCGACGCTCTATCATTATTTGCTTGCGCGCGAGGCCCCCTATGCGTGGTGGGACCTGCCTGTCGTGCTGGGCACGCTCGGCGGCATCGGTCTTCTGATCGGGCCGATCGGGCTGCTGGCCGAGAAATGGAAACGCGATCCCGTGCTGGTCGATCACGAGCGGCGCGGAATGGACACCGCGTTCCTCGTCATGCTGTTCTTCACCGGGCTCACCGGGATGGCGCTGCTGCTGCTGCGCGAGACATCAGCGATGGGGCCGCTGCTCGCGCTGCATCTCGGCGTGGTGTTCGCGCTGTTCCTGACGCTGCCCTACGGCAAATTCGTCCACGGCATCTACCGCTTCGCAGCGCTGGTGCGCTACGCACGAGAGCGGCGGACGATGGGGCATGTCTGAGCCGGCGATCGCCTAGTATCGCTCGACGATCTGCTCGAGCTTCCTGCTGAGAAGCCAGGACAGGCCAAGGAACGCGATCAGCATCCCCACACCCGCGCCCGAAGAGGCATCGTTGATCGACTTCTCCGAGAACTCGCCGAAGGCATAGCCAGCCGCAACAACAGCGCCAGACCAGAGGCCTGCGGCCACGAAGTTGAGCGCAAGGAAAGTGGACCACGGCAGCCGCGACATACCATAGGCGAACCCGGCAAGCCCGCGGATGCCGTTCGGAAACCGATGGAAAAGGTTCATCCAGACATAGTGACGGTCCGCCAGCCGGACGACCGTCTGCACGAGGCGCTCGAACCGCGGAAAGCGTTGAAGCAGGCGGACGCCATAGCGCCGTCCGATCCAGAAGCGGACGACGTCGCCGGTGAAACTGCCGGACCAGCAGACCGCGACGAGCGTGCCCGGATCCAGCGCGCCGGAATGCGCCGCGTAACCAGCGAACAGCGCAAGCAGCAGGCTGTGGCCGGCCGCATAGGAAAATATGAAACTGTAGGCCACATTGCCGTGCTGGCGAATGAGGTCGAGGAACGAAGTCAGGTCTGCCGGAAACAACGATGTTAGCCCTGTCGGCTTCTTCCGCCGGGATGAGCGGGTTCGGACCGGACGCTATCACCGTGGGAACGCAGAAGGAAGCGACGGGGCCTTTGCCCGCCTGCTACAAATCGACCATGTCATAGATCGCATGCCGCGCCATCACGATCGCCGCGTCACGACGCCGGCGCTACAGATCCACCACCACGTAGTCGCTTTCCACCTCGACCTTGATGGTCTCGGCGATATACGGCCCCTTCACCACTTCCGCACCCGGTTCGGCATGAGCGGGATAGGCCCGCACGCGGAAGCGGCGGGGGTCGCAGTACGATTGTCCGGTGCGAACGTCGAATTCCCAGCCGTGCCAGGGACAGCGGATGATCTCGCCGAGCTTGGTGTATTCGATCTCGCCGGGCGTGGAGGATTTCGCCAGCCCGATCAGCGGGCCTTCGCACAGCGAGGCGCCCTGGTGCGGGCAGCGGTTCAGCAGGCCGAAATACTCGCCCTTGATGTTGAACACCGCGATCGGCCGGCCGTCGATCTCGAGAATTTTTCGCGTCCCCGGCGGCAGTTCGTCGACTGTCGCCACCACATGCCGCGTCATCAAACTCTATCCTTGCGCATGATCCGATTCGGATAGCCGGTTTCCGCTTTTCCGGATCATGCGGCCCCGTACACGTGCCGTGCGTTGTCGAGATAAAACGCCTGCTTGTTGGCGTCGCTGACGCCGGCCGGGAGCACGCGCGAAGGCTCGTCATAGTCCCAGTGCGGATAGTCGGTGGCGAACAGAAGCTTGTCCCAGCCGATCCATTCGATGGTCTGGAAAAGATCCTCGCGCCGCTCCGGATCCTCCATCGGCTGCGTCGTCCACCAGATGTGATCCTTGATGTATTCCGAAGGCTTGCGCTTTAGATGCGGCACCTCGCCGTGCAGCTTGTCGAACACCTTGTCGAGCCGCCAGGCCAGCGGCGGCGCCCAGCCGAAGCCGGCCTCGACCATCACCATCTTCAGTTTGGGAAAGCGCTCGAACACGCCCTCCAGCACAAGGCTCGCCAGAGCCGTCTGTTGACACTGCGAGTGCCCGACCATCTCCTCGATGTAGTAGCTCGGCCAGCCCGAGGCGGTGATCGGATTGCCGCCGAAGCCGAAGGCGTGCACGCCGATCGGGAGCCCCGCCTCCTGCGCCGCCTCGTAGATCGGCCAGTAGCGGCGCTGCCCCAGCGGCTCGACGTTGCGGCTGAGCAGCAGCACCTGCACGAAGTTCTTGTCGCCCGCGCGCTTTCGGATCTCCTTGGCCGCGGTCACGCCATCCTCGTTGGCGACGACGACGGAGGCCTTCAGCCGCTTGTCCTGGCTGGTCCATTTCTCGACCTGCCAGTCGTTGACGGCAGAAGCCAGTGCCGCGCCAAGATCATGATTGCGTTGGCCCTGGCCGGTCGCGCCAAGCGGATTGAGCACCCCGAGCACGACATTGTTGGGATCGAGATGCTGCTTCTGCATGAAGGACAGCGACGAACCCTGCTGCCCGCCCTCCGGCGGCCAGGCATCGCGGCGCGACGCATTGGGCTGCATCTTCGGATAGGCCGGGCCATCCATCATGCCCTGATAGGCATGCACACCATAGGTTTCCATATGTTCATGCCAGCGCTTCGCCAGATGCGGAAGCAACTCATCCTTCCGCGCGCGCGCCGGATGGATGTCGCAATCGGCGATCGCGGTCTTGATGACGGTCGTTGACGCGGCTTCCGGACGGTCGCGCAGTTGCACGTTCATCGCGTCGTCTCCTTTGTCGCTGACTGACGAAGGCGGGCGTAGGTCGCCATCGGATTGTCGATCATGATCTTGCGCACGAGATCCGACGACAATCCTGGCGGCAGCGCCTCGTCGCCGTCGAACTGCCAGTGCGGATAGTCGGTCGAGAATAGGATCAATTCGTCCGATTGCATATGGTCGAACAGGCGGTTCAGCACTTCCGGTTCCGGCGGAGCGTCCACCGGCTGCAGCGAGAAACGGATGTTGCTGCGCACAATTTCCAGGGGCGCACGGTCCACCCAGGGCGTCTCCATGCGCGCACCGCGCCAAAACTTGTGCAAACGCCACAGGAAGGACGGCAGCCAGGTGAAACCGGACTCCAGCATGACCATCTTGAGGTTGGGATGCCTGGCGAACACCCCCTCGACGATCAGGCTGGTCAGTTGAGTCTGGAACGCCTGCGACTGCGCGACATAGTCCTCGATATGATAAGAGCCCCAGCCGACCGAAGTCGGCGGATTTTGATAGGGACTGCCGGCATGGATGCCGACCGCAAGTCCATGCTTCTCGGCAGCCGCATAGATCGGCCAAAGTGCGCGCTTGCCGAGCGGCATGCCGCCCATGACAAGCATCAGGATCTGCACGAACCGCTTGTCACCGGCACAGCGCTCGATCTCGGCAACCGATTTTTCCACGCTCTGCAACGGAATCACGATCGAGCCGCGCAACCGCGCGTCCCTGTCGAGCCATTCCTTTGCAAGCCAGTCATTCAGTGCGCGGCAAAACGCGTCCTGCATGTCCTCCGAAAACACGAGCTGTACCGCGTAGAGCGGATTGCAGATGCCGTAGGCGACCTGGAACCGATCCAGCGCCTGGCGCTTCATGTCGTCGTAGCTCGAGCCGGGCTTGCCCTGTGCCGGCCGCCAGTCCGGCCGCGCCGAGATCGGTGAATTGGCCGGGTAGGACTGCGAAACGAGGTCCACCATGCCGCGCGTCGTCACCTGATCGCGCCAGTAGTCGTTCATGTAGGGCAGAAGACTCGTCAGATGCGGCACGGCCGGATGCAGATCGCAATCCACGCCGCCCGGAATCGGTGACGTCATGTCGTTTCCTCCGCGCGCGTTGCGTCGCGCCTTGTCTCGCAGAGCATTGAAGCAGGCCAGCCCCGCGCCTGCAACTCGGCAAGCCATGCATTCCTGTGCTAGGGATTTGGCGGATGAAGCGGAGCTGAAGAAGCATGAAAGAACTCGTCGATATCGCCGAACAGATCGCCGCAAGGCTGATCGCCCGCAAGGAGACCATCGCGGTTGCGGAATCCTCGACCGGAGGGCTGATCTCGGCTGCACTGCTGTCGGTGCCGGGCGCGTCCGCCTATTTCCTGGGTGGCGCCGTGGTCTATACGCGCGACGCGCGGCGGCTGTTGATGGACATTTCTGACGCCGACATGAAGGGCCTCCGCTCGGCATCCGAGCCCTACGCGCAGTTGCTGGCCAGGCAGATGCGCGGCCGCTTCGGCACCTCCTGGGGACTCTCCGAGACCGGCGCCACCGGTCCCACCGGTAACCGCTATGGCGATGCCGCCGGCCATTGCTGCATGGCGATTGCAGGACCGATGGAGAAGGTGGTCACGCTGGAGACGGCGAGCAGTGACCGGCAGGCGAACATGCAGGCGTTTGCGAAGACAGCGCTCGGCCTGCTGCTGCAGCATCTCTAGCCGTCGTCCCGGACAAGCGAGCGTAGCGCCTGTCCGCCGTAGCTCGAAGAGCGAAGGCGGAAGCGCCGATCCGGGAGCCATAGGCTCGAGTTGTTAGACGCGCTGTAGCTCCAGCTTTTGCAACAACGATGTCTTGTGGTTATGGGTCCCGACCTACGCCGGGACGACACCGTTGATGTGGCGACAGTGGCAGCAATGCTTCGAAAGCTCACCGGCCCCGGAACGAGCGCATGAGCTGGTCGCTCAGCGGCTTCATCAGATAGGACAGCAGCGTGCGCTCCCCGGTCTGCACGAAGGCTTCCACCGGCATGCCCGGCACCAGCTTGACCTCGCCGAGACGGGCGATCTCGTCGGCCGGCATCGAGACACGGATGGTGTAGAAGCTCTGCCCGGTGCGCTGGTCCGTCGTGACGTCGGCTGAAACGCGGGTCACCCTGCCGTTCAGCTCCGGCGTGGTGCGCTGGTTGAAGGCGGAGAACCGCAGCACCGTCTTCTGGCCGATCAGCAGCTTGTCGATGTCCTGCGGATTGACCTTGGCCTCGACGGAAAGATCGTCGGCCTGCGGCACGATCATCATGATGGCATCGCCCGCCGTGATGACGCCGCCGACCGTGTGCACGGTCGACTGCAGCACCATGCCGTCCTGCGGCGCTCGGATGTCGATGCGGCGGAGCTGGTCCTCCGCGGTGACCTTGCGCTCGATGAATTCGCCGATCTTGTCGTTGGTCTCGCGTAGATCCTTGGAAACTTCGCTGACCACGTCCTTGTCGATCTGGATGATCTGCAACTCGATCTCCGTGATCTTGCCCTTGGCCTGCGCACGCGATGCGATGTATTGTGCGCGCTCACCGTTCAGGCGCGCGGCGTCGCGCTCCAGCGTAGTCAGTCGCGAAATCTGGATCAGGCGCTGCTCGTAGAGCTGACGCACACCAACCAGCTCCTTTTCGACCAGCGCTATCTCCTTGTCCTTGGCTTTTTCCTGCGCGGAGAGGCCCTCGATTTCCTCGTTGAGCTGAGTAACGCGCTCGCGCAGTTGTGCCTTCTGACCGGCCCGGCCGTTGACACGGACCTCGAACAGCTTGGCCTCGCTCGTCATGACGTCTCGCGCGTCCGGATCGCCGGCACGCTCGATCAGCGCTGCCGGAAATTTGACGCTGTCGCTTCCGCGCTGCTCGGCTTCGAGTCGTGCCTGCCGCGCCCACAGGCCGTAGAGCGTCTTGTTGACGATGGCGAGATTCGCCCGCACTACCGTCTCGTCGAGCCGCACCACGATATCGCCGGCCTTCACCACATCGCCGTCACGCACGCGGACCTCACCAACCACGCCGCCGGTCGGATGCTGCACCTTCTTGACGTTGGATTCGACCACTACCTGCCCCGGCGCGATCAGCGCGCCGGAGATCGGCACCGTGGCGCCCCAGCCGCCCAGGCCGCCGGCAAGCAGGATCACCACCGCGAGCCCCGCCACCAGATGCTTGCGGATCGAACGCTGAGATTTCTTCAGCTCCGCACTGCTCATGGTTTCGTAACTCCACCTTCGGAGACCACCTTGATCGGCGCCGGAGCTGGCACACGCTGCAGCACCTGACCGAGCACCTGTTCCTTCGGACCGAACGCCTGCACGCGGCCGTCCTTCAGAACAAGCAACTGGTCGACTCCCTCGATGCCGACCGGCCGGTGCGCCACCACCACCACGATTGCGCCGCGCTCGCGCGCGCCGCGGACCGCGCGGGTCAGCGCTTCATCGCCCTCGGCATCCAGATTGGAGTTGGGTTCGTCGAGCACGATCAGGAACGGATTGCCGTACAGCGCACGCGCAAGCGCCACTCGCTGGGCTTGTCCTGCGGAAAGCGCGCCGCCCTGCTCGCCGATCTGGGTGTCGTAACCCTCGCGCATCTTGATGACCATCTCGTGCACGCCGGCTTCCTTGGCGGCCGCAATGATTGTCTCGGATTTCGCCTCGGGATCGAAGCGGCAGATGTTCTGCGCGATGGTGCCGGCGAACAGCTCGACGTCCTGCGGCAGGTAGCCGACATGACGGCCGAGCACGTCGGAGGTCCATTGGTCGAGCGCGGCGCCGTCGAGTCGCACCTTGCCGCGCGCCGGCTGCCAGACGCCCACCAGCGCGCGGACCAGCGACGACTTGCCGGAGCCGGAGGGGCCGATGATGCCAAGCCCGTGACCGGCTTCGACCGCGAAGTTGACGTCGGCGACGATGACGCGCTGCTCGCCGGGCGGAACGATGGTTACCGCCTCGACGGAGAGTTTCTGCTCCGGCGGATGCAGCAGGGTCTGCGCCTGCGGCGCCGGAAGTTTTTCCAGCAAATTGCTCAGCCGGCGCCAGCTCTGCCGCGCGGCGACAAAGCCCTTCCAGTGCGCGATCGCAAGATCGACGGGGGCGAGCGCGCGGGCGGAAAGGATCGAGCCCGCGATGATGATGCCGGCGGTGGCTTCCTGATAGATGACGAGCCAGGCGCCCACCGCAAGCACCGCCGACTGCAGCATCATGCGCAGCACCTTGGCGACCGCGCCGAGACCGCCGGTGACGTCACTGGCGCGCTGGTTGCCGGTGATGTACTCCTCGTTGGTCTCGCTCCAGCGCCTGGTCATGCGGCCGGACATGCCCATCGCAACCAGCACCTCGGCGTTGCGCCGGCTCGACGCGGCAAGATCGTTGCGCCGGGCGGCGAGCGTCATGGCGTCCTTTGCAGGCTGTCGCGACATGAACTCTGTCACCAGGGTCACGGCGACGAGAATGATGGCGCCCGCCAGCGCGGTCACGCCGAGCAGCCAGTGGAACAGGAAGCAGATCGCCAGGTAGAACGGCAGCCACGGCAAATCGAAGAACGCGCCCGGCCCCATGCTGCCGAGAAAGGAGCGTACATTGTCGAGATCGCGCAGCGGCTGCAGGCCTTCGTTGCGGGTGCCGACGAGGAGCGGCAGCCGCACCACGGTCTCGAACACGCGCTCGTTCATCGCTTCGTCCAGCGACGTGCCGATGCGGCCCAGGATGCGGCTGCGCAGCATGTCGAGGACGCCCTGGGCGATGTAGAGGAAGGCCGCAAGGACCACGAGCCCGACCAGGGTCGGCACGCTGCGGCTCGGCAGCACCCGGTCATAGACCTCGAGCATGAAGATCGACCCGGTCAGATAGAGCAGGTTGATCATGCAGCTCATGATGCCGACGCCGATAAAGGCGTTGCGGCATGTGCGCAGCGCATCACCGAGCTCGGAACGCCGGACGCCGGGAGCGGCTGCCATCAAACAGGGTCTCTATGAAAGGGGCGCGATTCTCCTGCTTTTAACGCTGTTTGCTTCGACCGTCCATTTACGGTGCCGTTAACTGTAAACGATCCGTCATGCAGGGCCCCTGGACGGCAAAAAGCCGGCAACCGGCCTTATGTGACAGATTTCCGAATCGTCCCGGCCGCTAGCCGGCCGCCATGGCAGGCTTCGGGAACGGCACCAGCACGACCGACATGGAGACGCGGCCGATTTCACCCTCGGCGTCCAGCAAGGTGCCGCCGCCGGCCCCGAACCCTGACGACGGCATCCAGCGCGCCTCCGCCCTGACGCCGATCCATTCGCCGACCGGCCGGCGGAACAACTGCACCGTCAGGTTCGGATTGGGATCGGCCACCACGTTCTGCACCGGACGCGCGATGCCGTGGGTCCAGTCGGCGGGCCCGAGGACCGACGACAGCGGGCCGGCGCCCGCGATGATTTCGTGGCTCATGCGGAACCAGGCCACTCCATCGCCCAGCCTGGCCTCCATCGCATCCATGAACCATTGCCGGCCCTTGACGATGCGTATCGTCCGCGCCGGATAGCGGGTGGGATCCGCCGTTGCGCGACCGGCCTCCACGAATCCCGGCACCTCGATGGCGCGCTCGCGCGACAGGGTCACGCGCACGGTCGCGCAAGGCTCCTGCTCGGCCGCCGGCCACAGCGTGTTGTCGACCACGCTGACACGGCCGCCTTCGCTTACGATCCTGATCTCGGTCCGCAGATCCGCCATCGGCGTCGGCCGCAGGAACCAGGCGGCCGACGAGATCGCCGTGCCCCAGTTGCGGGAGCCGGCCAGCGCCTCGACTTCGGCGGTCAGCAGGCTTGCGATGGCGCCACCCTGCAGCCCGGCAAAGGGGCCGGCGGCAAGCGGCGACGGCCGCCAATGGCAGGGCGCAGCGAGCGCTTC
>JAHCKB010000093.1 GCA_026125985.1 Bradyrhizobium sp. | reverse complement strand
TTTCCATTCGCCGGCTGCATCAGCCTTTCGGCAAGCGCTGCATCCCCGCGCAGGGAAGGCTCAGTGAAGAATTCGCTGACCGGCGGCAATTTTGCGGCCAGCGGATAGAGAGCTTCCTGTGCGCGTGGTGCGTAGCGCAGCGCGCGGAACACCGAGACGAGATCGCCACTGCCATTCTGCACGTCACGCAGGCCGGCGAAGGCGGCAAGCGCTGCCTCGCCGGCGGCTTCCAATGGCTCGCGTATGTTGGAATATTCCGCTGGCCACTCCGTCATGGCTGAGCGCACCGCGCTCAGCGCCTGATCCGGATTGCCGGCGACCTGCATTACGCGCTCGAAGGTCGGCGGATGGAGATGGCGGGCGATGAAGCCGAGCGCCTCCAGCGACTGCAACAGCGGCGGCAGCACGGCCACGATATCGTCGACCACGGCCTCGCTCATCCCCCGATTCCAATCTCGAGATATCGATCAGTGCAGCCGCGGCGCCTTCAGAAGTTTCGCACGGTCGGTCGAACCCAGCGTTACGTCGAAAGTGACACCCTCGTGATGCACGGTCAGCGGTACGTCGACGCCGGCAGGGCCGAGCGACCAGAGCTTGCGATAGAACTGGTTCTGGCCGGTGATCTTCTCGCCGTCGATGCCGAGAATGACGTCGCCGGTCTTGAGTTCCGCGCGCGCAGCCGGTCCGCGACCCGCCACGCCGACGATCACGACGCGGTTGTCGATCTCGGTCGTGTACATGCCGAGCCAGGGGCGCGCCGGCCTGTTGACTCGGCCGAACTTCTGCAGGTCGTCGAGGACAGGCTTCAACAGGTCGATCGGCACGATCATATTGACATGCTCGGACTTGTTGTCGCGGACACGTTCGAGCTGAAGCGAGCCGATGCCGATCAGCTCGCCCTTGGCCGAGATCATTCCCGTGCCGCCCCAGTTCGGGTGCGCGGGATGGGTGAAGATCGCTTCATCGAGCAGATATTCCCAGTAGCCGGCGAATTCCTGCTTGGCCACGATGTGGCTGGCGACCGAACGGGTACGCCCGCCCGCGCCGCCGATCACCACACGGTCGCCGACTTTGGTGGCGGCGGAGGAACCGAGCGGCAACGGCTCAATGCCGGGCCGGCCGAGCGCCTGCACCAGGCCGAAACCGCTCTCGAAATCGAATCCGAGCGCATGGCCTTCCACCACACGGCCATCGCCGAGATGCAGCCAGACGGACTCCGCCTCGGTGATCAGATAGCCGATGGTCAGCACCAGCCCGTCGTCGATCAGCACGCCATTGCCCGCTCGCTCGGTGCCGAGCGTCTCGGCGCTGAAAGCATCGGGCGGAACGATCGAATGCAGCCCGACCACCGACGACAGCGCCTTGTCGAGGTCGAAGCCGTAGTCCCCCGCGCGAGGCTGGAACGCCGAGGGAACTTTCCATTCGGTCAATGAGGGCATGGAGCTTCTCCTGGCCTGCAGGTTCGCGCGGCGAGCCGCAGCGCTACCTGTCGATAATCTATGTCGCAATCGTCCGGGTTGGAAGGCCCACCTGGGCAGCGCTCAGTCTGTGCCGGTGCGCAGGCGCGCAGGCACAATGCGGAAAGCGCGGCCTTGTTTCAGCCAGTCCGCGCGCTCGTCACGCAACAGGGTGCGGCGGACCTTTCCGGAATCGTCGCGCGGGCTTGTGTCGACGACTTCGAAACTCTCCGGGTGCTTGTAGCGGCTGAGCCGGTCGGCGAGAAACGAACTCATGCCGTCGGCGACGGCTTGCGCTTGTTCGCCTGCGTTGAGTTCGAGGATGGCGTGCACGCGCTGGCCGAATTCGGGATCGGGCAGGCCGACCACGACGCAGGAACGCACGCCGGGATGCTCGCTAACCGCGGCTTCGACCTCGGCCGGATAGATATTGGCGCCGCCGCGCAGGACCATGTCGGCAAGGCGGTCGCCGAGATAGAGATAGCCCTCCGCATCGAGCCTTCCGATATCGCCCAGCGATTCCCAACCGTCCGGCCGACGCTTCGGCTCGGCGCCGAGATAGTGATAGGTGGTGCCGGCGCCGTCATTGGGCAGGAAGTAGATCTCACCGGTCTCGCCGGGGGCGACGTCATTGCCGTCGTCGCCGATGATGCGCAGCCGCGCGGTCTCGCCGATCTTGCCGACCGAACCCTTGTGCGCGAGCCATTCGACGCCGTTGATGACGCAGGCGCCCTGCCGCTCGGTGCCGCCATAGAGTTCCCAGATCCGCTCGGGTCCCAGCCACTCGATCCATTTTTCCTTCAGCCAGGGCGGCATGGGCGCTGCCATGTGAAAGACGGTCTTCAGGCTGGAAAGATCGTAGCCGTTGCGCACGTTCTCCGGCAGTGCCCAGATGCGATGCATCATGGTCGGCACGAAATTCACCCACTGCACGCCGTTCTGTTCGATCAGGCGCAGCGTTTCCTCGGCGTCGAACTTCTTCATGCCGGTGACGCGCCCGCCGCCGAACAGTGCGTAGTGCGACAGGATGAAGGGGGCGTTGTGATAGAGCGGCCCCGGATTGAGCAACGAGGTTCCGACCTGGATCTCGAGCCCCGGCGAGACCGATGTCTCGATGACGGCGGGGCCGTGATCGAGGATCACCTTGGGCCGGCCGGTCGAACCGCCGCTGGTCATCGCCTTCCAGTAGCGCGACACAGGATTGGCGATCGGCGCATCGGAGAAGCCTTGCGGCGAAAAATCCGCCGGCAGCCGGTTCGGCGCATTCCAGTCGGCCTCGCCGCCGACCACGAGCGCCGGCTTGAGGATGTCCAGCACCGCGGCCGCCTCGCCGCGCGGCAGTCGCCACGACAGCGAGGTCGGCGTCGCGCCGCATTTCCACACGGCGAAGGTAGTCTCGTAGAACGTGTTGCTGTTCGGCAGCCCGATCGCCACGAAGTCGCCCGGCTTGACGCCGCGTTCCGCAAACGCTCGCGCCCGGCGGTTGGCGTTGCGCTCGAGCTGCTCCCAGGTGATGGCATCCTCGCCATGGCTGACGGCGACTGCGTCCCTGGGTTTGCGCTCGGCATACCAGCGCGGCACGTCGGCGAGGGGAATAAGCATGGGCGCTCCCGTCAGGGCGTCTTGTTGATTCGACGCGCTTGGTTGATGTCGTGACGCAATGCCACGTCGTCATTTCATCAACGGGGATGGCCGCAAGTCAAGCGAAGGCGCACCACGCTATCGGCTACGGATCGAGCTCCGTATCCCAGTAGAGATAGTCGAGCCAGCTATCATGCAGGTAGTTCGGCGGGAACAACCGGCCGTTGCGATGCAATTGATGCACCGTAGGCGCGTAGGGGGCCTGCCGCGGAAACATTCGCGCCTGCTGCGGCGTCAGATTGCCCTTTCTCAGATTGCAGGGCGAGCAGGCGGCGACCACGTTCTCCCAGGTGGTCTGGCCACCTTTGCTCCGGGGGATGATGTGATCGAAGGTGAGGTCCTCGGGCGACGAGCAGTACTGGCAGGCGAAGCGGTCGCGGAGGAAGACGTTGAATCGGGTGAAGGCGGGGTGGGTGCTCGGCTTGACGAAGGACTTCAACGAAACGACGCTGGGGAGCCTGATTTCGAAACTCGGACTTCGTATCGCCCGGTCGTAGTGCTCCACGATGTTGACGCGGTCGAGAAACACCGCCTTGATCGCGTCCTGCCAGGACCAGAGCGACAGCGGATAGTAGCTTAGCGGCCGGAAGTCCGCATTCAGCACCAGCACCGGCCAACCGCCTTGCGAGACATGTGCGTTCAAGTAACGCTCCCGGCCTCCATATACGCTGCGAAGCAGCAAGTGCTGACATACTACATGCAGCGTGACGGGATTGTGAAGAGTGTCGAGGGGCTTATCCAGCAGGCGGGGGCCTGCCGCCGGGGCTTGCTTTGCGGCGAAAAAGTGGGCGGTGGTGCCGGCGCCGGTGTCCGAAGGCGCTGGCTGCTTTCCTGGTGAGTTCTCCCCGCGCGCCTTCCTTCGAGTGCCTTGGCAGCAGGACTAGATCGAGGACGCCCGCGCGCACGGACAAGGCGTGGATACCCGGGACGAGGCCCCGGCACGACGAATTACATTCCTACACCTTCTCCAGCTTCTGCAGGCACCGCTTCACCCGAACATGCGCGGGCATGTCGGTATCCGGAAAGCTCGTTTTCCAGTCGGTGACGCCGACTTCGCCGACATAGATGTCGCCCTTCGAATCCAGCGCGATGCCGTGCGGGGCGAGGAATTTTCCGGCTTCCAGCCCCGGACCGTGCTCGCCGCCGAGCCTCGCGATGCGCTTGCCCTTGGCGTCGACGATGGAAAGACGCGGGCCGAGATTGGGAACCTTGCGGTTGACCGGCATGCCCGGGCCGAGCTCGCCGATGATGAAGTTCGGTTGCTTGCCGCCGCCGCAACAGCACAGTGCGCAGGGTCGGTGCAGGTTGTTCCACTGCGTCTCGTACTTGCCGTTGCCGTCGAATACCTGCACGCGGTGGTTCTCGCGGTCGGCGACGTAGACCCAGCCGTCGGCATCGGTGACGATATTGTGCACGATGTTGAACTGGCCGGGATCGGTGCCGGGCTCGCCCCAGGTCTTCAGGAGCTTGCCGTCCGGCGAGAACTTGTGGACGCAGGCGTTGCCGTAGCCGTCGGAAACGTAGATCTCCCCCTTCGGCGACAGCGCGGTGTGGGTGCAGCGATGGAACGGCTCGCCGCTCATGAACGGCGCAGGCTTGCCCGGAATGCCGATGGTCAGCAGCACCTTGCCTGACGTGTCGCACTTGCGCACGGTGTGATCGCCGTCATCGGTGCAATAGAGATTGTCGTCGGCATCGATATGCAGGCCGTGCGCGCGGGAGAACACGCCTTCGCCCCAGGAGGTGATGAAATTGCCCTCACGATCGAACACCACCATCGGATGGTCGCCGCGATTGAAGACGTAGATGCGATCCTTGCTGTCGACGGCGACGGAGGCGACATCGCTGAGCTGCCAGCCGTCGGGCAGTTTTCCCCAGTTCTCCACCACGCGGTAGCGATGCTCGCCCGCGCCCAGAATGGCCGGCATGTGTTTCCCCCTTCTCTTCTGTCATTCCGGGGCGCGCGTTGCGCGGGCCCGGAATCCATATTCCCGAATCGTGGTTATGGATTCCGGGCCTGCGCCTGACGGCGCATTCCGGAATGACGACGAATGAATTTCATGTGAGATCCGCCGGCGCAGCAAGCCGCGGCGTCAGTCCTTCCTCGATCGCCTTGATCTGCAGCGCCAGGAACTTCGAATTGATGCGGCATTGCGCCAGGCTGCCGGCGATGAACCAGAGTCCGGGCTGCTTCGTTCGCGCGTACATGTTGCGCAGCTCCATGCCGTCGCCAAAGCCCCAGATCGGACCGACCCGGTCGGTAATGCCGTCGCCGAACAGCTTTCGCACCAGATATTCCTGCGGCATGTAGCCGGTCGACAGTACGATCAGGTCGGCCGCGACGAGCGTGCCGTCCTTCATGCGGGCGCCTTCGGCGACGAAGCCGTCGATATCGGAAAACTGTTTCAGCTTGACCGCGCCGCTGATCAGAAGCTCCGAGCAGCCGACATTGAAGTAGTAACCGCCGCCGCGCGTGAGATACAGGAACTGCCAGCCGCTGCCGCCGTCGCCGTAGGCCAGCACGAATCCGATGCGGGAGAGCCCGTCCAGCGTCTCCTTGTCGAGCTCCCTGGATTGCTCGGTCAGCATCACGTGCGTCTTGCGCGTGAGCGGCATCGGCATCGAGGTCGCGATCAGGTCGTTGTCTTCAAGCGTTCCCTGGCTGTAGGTCGCATAGGCAAGCTGCGCGGCTGGCTCGATATTGGTGACCAGGGTCGGAGAGCGCTGCACCAGCGTGACGCTGGCGCCGCTGGAATGGAGATCCTGCGCGATGTCGTGTCCGGAGCTGCCGGTACCGATGACGATGGCGCGCTTACCGTTCCAGTTCTCGCCGTCGTCATACTGGCTGGAATGCATCACCGGGCCGGAAAAATTCTTCAAGCTCGGAATGTCGGGCATGTTGGGGATGCCGCTGACGCCCGTCGCCATCACGATATGGCGCGGATGCAGGATGCGCTTCTCGCCCTTGCGGCGCACCGTGACGGTCCAGCGGCCTTGCTTCTCGTCGTAGTTTCCACCCTCGAACTCTGTGCCGGTCCAGAAATTCAGCTCCATGGCATCGACATAGGACTCGAACCAGTTGGCGAGCTTATCCTTCGGAATATAGACCGGCCAGTTCGGCGGAAACAGCATGTAGGGCAGGTGATTGACATGCACCTGGTTGTGCAGGGTCAGCGCGTGGTAGCGCTTGCGCCAGTTGTCGCCGACCCGTGCCTCGCGATCGACGATCAGGGTATCGATGTTCAGCTGCTTCAGCCGCGCGGCGGTCGCAAGGCCGGCCTGGCCGCCGCCGACGATCAGTACGGTGGGATCGCGGTCCGCATAGGCAAGCGATGCGTTGCGCAGGTCCTGCCAGTTCGGCCCGCGAAAGTCGCGGGAATAGACCTGACCGCGTGGGCGCGTGGCGTCGAGCTGTTCCTCGAATCCCTTCAGTTCCTGCAGCGCCGTCAGCAAGGTCCATGCCTTGAGGCGATTGCCGTCGGCGGCATCAGGAACGAGGCGAATGATGCCGTCGCCGCGGCCGGTTTTCGTCTCGAACCGAAAGATCGCCTCGATGCAGTCGGTGCCTGCGCGGGTCACCTTGCGCGGCGCGGCACGGCTGGGATCGACAGCAAAGCCCGACGGCGCGGCGCGCGTCGCCTGCGCCTTCAGCGTCTTCAGAATATTGTCGCGGCCGGCGATGGTCTGCAGCGTCCAGGACAGCGCAACGACATCGCGCCAGTAGCTGTCGGACAGAAACAATTTCTCCAGGGCATCGTCGTTGCCGAGCGCAGCCTCGAAGGCCGCCAGCCAGCTTTCGGCTGCGACCGCAATGTCCGACGTCTTGTCCAGCATGCGCGCTTCTCTCCACCTGCCGTCTCGGGCGGCCTGTAGCGGAGCCTATACCCATTCGGGATGAAGCAGAAAGATGCGCGAGGCGCAGGTGGCTATTCCGTGGGCGAGGGAGGCTGTCCGGCTAGGCGGCGGGGCGCAGGCTTCCCTCGGCATGGAGGTCGCGCAGCTTGCGCTTGAAAATCTTGCCGGAGGCCTCGCGCGGCAAGGCGTCCAGGAACTGGATGTCCTTGGGTATCTTGAAGTTGGCAAGTTTCGCGCGCAGGAAGGCCTGCACGGCGGAAACGGACAGCGTCGTACCCGGCTCTGGCTCGATGCAAGCGAACAGCCGCTCGCCATATTCGTCGTCGGGCACGCCGAATACGGCGCAGTCGCGTACGCCTTTCATGCCGATCAGCGTGTTCTCGATCTCGGCCGGATAGATATTGACGCCGCCCGAAATCACCATGTCGCGCTTGCGGTCGCACAGGAAGAGATAGCCGTCGGCGTCGAGATAGCCGACGTCGCCGACGCTGACGAGACCGTCGCGGCCGGCTTCAGTGCGGGCGGCCGAATTGCCGTGATAGTCGAAATCGGCAATCGCGGTCTGGCGCATGAAGATTTCGCCGGCCTCGCCGGTGTCGCACTCCGTGCCGTCCGGACGGAAGATCTTCACGATGCCGCCCTCGATGGCGCGGCCGACCGTGCCGGGCTTGGCGAGCGCCTCGGCCGAGGAGTGCCAGACCGGAATACCGGTTTCGGTCGAGCCCAGATATTCGTTGATGACCGGTCCCCACCATTCGATCATCGCGCGCTTGACGTCGACCGGGCAGGGCGCCGCGCCATGGATGACGAAGCGCAGCGAGGAAACGTCGTAGCGGCGCCGGACCTGTTCCGGCAGCCGCAACAGCCGCACGAACATGGTCGGCACCGCATGCATGTGCGTGATGCGATACTCCTGCACCAGATGCAGCAGATCCTCGGGATCGAAGCGCGGTTCCAGCACGATCGTGCAGCCATGGCGGAAGGCCAGCATGCCGTAGGAATTCGGCGCCGAGTGATACATCGGCCCGTTCATCAGCACGACCTGATCCTCATTGGGTGCGATGCCGTAGGCGATCGTCGAGACGCGCTCGGCGGCGGCGAGCTGATCGGGCCGCATCTGGCCGCGGCGGACGCCCTTGGGCCGCCCGGTGGTGCCAGAGGTGTAGAACATCGGCGACATCCGCCCGAGCGGACCGGACCATGGCGCCTGCGCGTCGCGCCATACGTCCCAGTCAGTCATGCCGGCGGGAACGGCGGCCTGCTCCGCCGGCACGTTGAACGCCGCCGCGATTTCCGGCGGCGTCTGGACGATCAGCACCTTGATGAGAGCGGGCACGCCGTCACCGATTTGCGGCCAGAGGTCGGCATGGCAGACCAGGATGCCGGCACCGCAATCGGCGAGGATGTAGTTCACCTCCTCGGCCTTGAGATGCCAGTTGATCGGCACTACCGGCGAGCCGAGGGTGGCGGCGGCGCTGGAGGCCTCGAAGAACGCAAAATCGTTGCGCAGCATCACGGCGACCGGCGTGCCGCCCGCAAGACCGAGCGTCTTCAGCCCGGTCGCTGCGCGGGCCGCGCGCGCAAACATCTCGGGATAGCCGATCCGGCGGTCGCCGCTGATGATCATGGCCGTTCTCCGCAAACCACCCTAGTCCTGACGATCGTCGATCAGATCGCCGAACCCGACCCAGTTCTTGCCGTTGAACCGGCGCAGCCGCAACTGCTGGAACGGCAGATAGTCATCCGGGCCGGTCGAAACCTTGACGCCCGGCAACAGCAGCGGCAGCTCGACGTCGCGCAACGAGGTGGCCTGCTTCAGGATGTTCTCGCGGCTGAAATCGTCCTTGCATGACTTCAGCACTTTCATCAGCAGGGTCGCATAGTGATAGCCTGCTGCATAGTTCGAGTTGTTGAGGTCGGCATCGGACATGCGTTCCTTCATGAAGGCGAAGAACTCCTTCACGCCGGGGTCGTCGGCCCATTGCGGGTCGATGGTGTCTTTCTGGGCGCTCGACGAGATCAGCCCGACCGCGTTGTCCAGCCCGGCAGGCGCCAGGAAGGAAATCGATGAGGCGGAAGTCGGTACATAGAACAGATCGGGTTTCCAGTTCAGTTCCGCCACGCCCTTGATCATTTGCGAGGTGAACTTGCCGAGCACGACGCCGAAGAGCACGTTGGCGCCGGAAGCTTTCAGGGTCGCAAGCTGCGAAGAAATGGTGGGTGCGCTGGTCTCGTAGCTCGCCTCCGCCACGATCATCGAGGCGGCCTTGGCGCCGAGCGCGCGCTTGAAGCCGGCGACATAGTCGCGGCCGAAATCGTCGTTCTGGGAGAGGATCGCGATCCTGGCGTCCGGCTTGGCCTGCAGCACATGCTTGGCGTAGATCACGCCTTCCGATTCGTAGGTCGCCATGCCGGGCATGGTCCACGGGTAGTGCTTCGGATCCGCCCATTTGGTTGCGCCGCTCAGAACGAATAGTTGCGGAACCTTCTTGGAGTTTAGGTAGCGGTGCACGGCATTGTTGGTGGCGGTGCCGAGCGAAGCGAACATGAGCACCACTTCGTCCTGCTCCACCAGCTTGCGGGTCTGCTCCACCGTCTTGGGCGGTGAATAGGCGTCGTCCAGCGTGATGAACTTTATCTTGCGCCCGTTGATGCCGCCTTCCGCATTGACCTTGTCGAAATAGGCCTCGATCGACTTGCCGATCAGGCCGAAGCCCGACAATGGGCCGCTATAGGGCAGGGTCTGCCCGATGCGGATTTCCTCCACGGCAACGGCGGTGGCGATACCGCCGAAGGTGAACGCGATCGTCAGTGCATGTCGCAGTCGCTTCATCTGTTCCTCCCGGTTGCTGATCTATTACGTGTTGCACTTCAGGCGATGGCGCGGCGATTGAAGTCTGCGCTCGCCTCGGCGAACTCGGCCTTCAGCCGTGCCACCAGTTCGGACATCGGCGGCGCGTCATGAATCTGGCCGATGCCCTGGCCGCTTCCCCAGATGTCGCGCCAGGCCTTGGATTTCATGTTGCCGCCGGAGCCGAAATTCATCTTGGACTTGTCGGCGACCGGAAGATTGTCGGGATCGAGGCCGGCGGCGGCGATCGACGGGCCGAGATAGTTGCCGTGCACGCCGGTGAACAGGTTGGAATAGACGATGTCGTGCGCGGCGTATTCGATCAGCGCCGCCTTGTAGGCGGGATCGGCGTTGGCTTCCTCGGTCGCGATGAAGCGCGTTCCCATGTAGGCGAGGTCGGCGCCGAGCGCGAGCGCAGACGCAATGCTCCAGCCGTCGGAGATCGCGCCGGACAGCAGGATGGTGCCCTTGAACCATTGCTTCACCTCGCGCACCAGCGCGAACGGCGACAGGGTGCCGGCATGACCGCCGGCGCCGGCGCAGACCAGAATGAGTCCGTCGACGCCCTGCTCGGCGGCCTTGCGGGCGTGCTTGACGTTGATCACGTCGTGAAACACCAGTCCGCCATAGGAATGCGCGGCCTCGACGATTTCCGACGGCGGGCGCAGCGAGGTGATGATGACGGGCACCTTGTGCTTCACGCAGGTTTCCATGTCCTTCATCAGCCGGTCGTTGGAGGCGTGGCAGATCTGGTTGACCGCGTAGGGCGCGACCTTGCGGCCCGGGTTCCGCGCTTTGTATTCGCCGAGCTCGTTCTCGATGCGCGTCAGCCATTCGTCGAGCTTCTCGACCGGGCGTGCATTGAGCGCGGGAAACGAGCCGATGATGCCGGCCTTGCATTGCGCGATCACGAGATCGGGGCCGGAAACGATGAACAGCGGCGAGCCAAGCACGGGCAGTTCGAGCCGGTCGGCGAGCGAGGCGGGCAGGGGCATGCGGATGTTTCCTCGAAAGATCGGCCTTCAGGCCGGCTGTGTAGTGTCGATGCGCCGGGATTTCGCTCCGCCGACCGGGCGGGCGGCCCACCGGGTAGGGCCCATTGACTGCAGCGGATTATAGGGCTGGACGGCGGACCCATCCTGTTCAATATTGAACAGCTTGCTATTCAGTTTTGTACGCAGCGCCGAGGGTCGGATGGACTGGAATTTGTGCAAGACCTTTGTCGCCGTGGCTGAGAACCATTCGCTTGCCGCCGCGGCGCGCCAGCTTCGCTCCAGCCATCCGACCGTCGGCCGCAAGATCGCGGCGCTGGAGGACCAACTCGGCACAAGGTTGTTTGCGCGGTCCGACCAGGGCCTGTCCCTGACTGCGCAGGGGCGCCGTTTTCGCGAACATGTCGATGCCATGGCTGCGGCCGCGTTGCGCGCGGAGGCTGCGGTATCGGCCACCGGGCGTCAGGCCCGCGGCGCCGTCAAGCTCTCGATCGGGGCGACGCTCGCCGCGCACTGGCTGATGCCGCGCATGGAGCGGTTCCTGCGCGATCACGATCATCTGCAGATCGAGATCATCACGCACCCCTTTCCGGCCAGCGTGCGCCGCCGCGAGGCCGATGTCGTGCTGCGCCCTGTCGATGCCGGCGAAGAGAATCTCGTCGGCCGCCGCATCGGCCGGCTTGGCACCGGATTCTACGCCTCGCGCGACTATGCGGCGCGACGCAGGCTCCCGGAACGGCGCGACGAGTGGAAGGGCCACAGCATCATCGGCTTTGCCGACCGTGCCTCCAACGCCGATCTGGCGCGCTGGAGCGACAACATCACCCGCCAAGGCACGGTGGTGATGCGTTGCTCTTCGCAGGGCGACATGCTGGCTGCGGTGCGGGCGGGGCTCGGCATCTCGGCGCTGTCCTGCTTCGTCGCCGAAGCTCATCCGGACCTCGTCCGCGTCGCGCCGCAGAAGCTCGTCAGCGTCGCCGACCTCTGGCTGCTGGCGCATCCCGACCTGGTCGATCTGCCGGCCGTGCGCGCGGTAATCGGCTTTGTCACGGACTGCGCGCGTGCCGACCGGGCATTGCTGAGAGGTTAGGCTCCACCGATAGGCCTGAAAAAGCATCATCGGATCGTGGCGGGATGGCATAGTCACAACTGCACTGGGCAAACCGCGCAATCTTTTCGCCGAAAAAACAGACAAGAGCGTCCACAAGCCGCACCAAATCGCCGGGAGTCGGACGAAAAGGGGTTGTCTTGGTGCAGTGGCTTGGATCAGATGGGATTTCATTCAACCCCCCGAAAAGGGCGGGATGAAAAAATGACGACCCGGATAGGGACTGGATTAAGGGAGGATACGATGGCGTGCAAAATGATCAGCGCGGGCGGGGCGGCATTGCTCGCAATGTTTGCCGCGACGGCAGCGCAGGCGCAGAAAGTTGACGGCCCCGACGTTACCTGGAACAGCTCGTTTTGGGGCAAGCAGCGCGCCGCGACGGCCGGCAACGAGGAACTTGCACGGATCGTGAGCGAGCGGACGGGGGGCAAGTTCAAGATCAAGGTCCATATGGGCGAGGCGCTGTCGAAGGCGAGCGAGACTCTCGACGGCATCAAGCTCGGCGCCTTCCAGATGGCGGGCTTCTGCAATTTCTACTCGCCGGGCAAGAATCCCGCGTGGATGGTGCTTGCGCTGCCGTTCCTGCCGCTGGACGATTACGCTGTGTCGCGTCCTGTGCGCGAAGCGCTCTACAAGCATCCGGCGTTCGTGGCGGACATGGATAAATGGAACGCCATGCCGTACATGTCCATTGACCTGCCGCAATACGAATTTCTCGGCAAGGGCAAGCAGCCCATGACGCTCGAGGACTGGCAGGGGCTGCGGGTGCGCGCCGGCGGCGGTCTTGGCGATGCCATGCGCGTGCTCGGCGCGGTACCGACCACGGTGCCGGCCACGGAAACCTACACGGCGATCGAGCGCGGCACGCTGGACGCGGTGTCGCTGCCGTTTACCGACAGCCAGGCCGCCTACAAGATCCACGAAGTGGCGACGTGGTTCACGGGCAACATGTCGCCGGGCACCACTGAATGCGGCCTCGTCTTCAACAAGGACGCCTATGCCAAGCTGCCGCCGCAGTATCAGAAGCTCCTGATGGACGTGCGTGACGAGGTCAACACCCTCCAGATCAAGGCCTGGCAGGACAAGGACAAGGTGAATCTGCCGGTGTTCAGGAGCAAGATGAAAGAGATCATCTACTCCGACGCGGAGCTGAAGCGCTTCCAGGAGAAGGCCGGCAGGCCCGTCTGGGACAAGTGGGTTGCCGACAATCAATCCAAGTTCGATGCGAAGGGCTTGCTCGAATTCCTGTTGGCCGAAATCGACAAGGCGAAAGCCTCGGTCAAGAAGCCGGCAGCTGCCGGCAAGAACTGAGCCGCACGGCATGCGTGGGCTCGCGGCACCGCCGGGAGCCCACGCCGGCCGCCGATGTCGAGCGGCCGCTCGCGCATCGCCATCTACGTTGAGGAATCCCGATGGAAGGACCAGCGGAGCCGCGCCCGGACCATACCGGCGGAGGCATGCTAGGAGCGATCGACCGCGCGCTCTTTGCGTTTGAGAAACTCATGGCGCTGATCTCCGCCCTGTGCATCTTCGCGTTGATGTTTGTCGGCGTCTGGCAGGTGGTCGGTCGCAGGCTGTTCAATGCGCCGATCTACGGCTACATCGACATGGTGGAAATCGCGATGACGACATTTGCCTTCATCGCGATCTCCTACACCGAACGCATCGGCGGCCATGTTCGCATGGAGATATTCGCATCGCGGATGCATGGGCGGTTGCTCTGGTTCACGGAAGTTGCCGGAGTCCTGATCGGACTGTTCGTTGTCGGAACGCTGACCCGGTATTCCTTCGACCATTTCCTGCGCGCCTACACCGCGGGAGATTCGACGATCGATCTCCAGTTGCCCTGGTGGCCTTCGAAATTGCTGGTGTCGTTCGCCTTCGCGCTGCTGTTCCTCAGACTGCTGGTAAGTCTTTGGGGTTATCTGCGCCTCTGGATCGACCCGACCCTGCAGCCGGTCGGCGTTCCCGTAGTTGCCAGCCTGGACGAGGCGGCGGAGGAAGCGGCGCGCATCGGCGCCGGGGATGGGCGGCGTTGAGATGATGGAACTTTCGAACGACACCATCGGAATCATCGGGGTCATCGCCCTGCTCGTTCTCGTCTTCGCCGGCGTGCGCGTCTATATCGCGGCATCGCTGGTCGGCCTGTTGGGAACGGTTGCAATCATCGGGTGGGACGCCGGCGCCGGCATCATCGGCACGGTGCCTCACTCCAAATCCATTCAATACACGTTCTCCGTCCTGCCGCTGTTCATCATCATCGGTTATCTGGCGTTCTACGCCGGGATCACCCAGGCCTTGTTCGATGCGGCGCGGAAATGGCTGGGCTGGTTGCCGGGCGGCCTCGCCATCGCCAGCGTGTTTGCCAATGCCGGGTTCGCCGCCGTCTCCGGCGCGTCGACCGCGACCGCAGCCGTGTTCGCGCGCATCGCCATCCCGGAGATGCTGAAGCTTGGCTATGACAAGCGCCTGGCGGCCGGCGTGGTCGCCGTGGCGGGCACGCTTGCGGCAATGATCCCGCCCAGTGCCCTGATGGTCGTTTATGCGATCATCGTCGAGGCGTCGGTCGGCCAGTTGCTGGTCGCGGGATTTCTTCCCGGCGTCATGTCGGCCGTCGGCTATGCGACGAT
>JAHCKB010000092.1 GCA_026125985.1 Bradyrhizobium sp. | reverse complement strand
TCGCGATGGAAGCCGAGGTGCACAAGCTGACGCAGTCGCTCGGCGTCGGCGCGCAGTTCGGCGGCAAGTATTTCTGCCACGACGTGCGCGTGATCCGCATGCCGCGCCATGGCGCCTCGCTGCCGATCGGGCTTGGCGTATCCTGCTCGGCCGACCGCCAGATGCTCGGCAAGATCACCAGGGACGGCGTCTATCTCGAGGAGCTCGAGCATAATCCGGCGCAGTATCTGCCGCAGGTCGAGCAGACGCTCGGCGGCGAGGTCGTCAAGATCGACCTCGACAGGCCGATGAAGGAGATTCTCGCAACGCTGTCGAAGTACCCGATCAAGACGCGGGTCTCGATGACCGGCACCATGATCGTGGCGCGCGACTCCGCGCATGCCAAGCTGCGCGAGCGGCTGGAGAAGGGCGAGCCGCTGCCGGATTACTTCAAGAACCATCCGGTTTATTACGCCGGCCCGGCCAAGACGCCGGACGGTTACGCTTCAGGCGCATTCGGCCCGACCACGGCAGGACGCATGGACTCCTTTGTCGAGCAGTTCCAGGCGGCCGGCGGATCGATGGTGATGGTGGCCAAGGGTAACCGTGCGCCGGCGGTGCGCGAGGCCTGCAAGAAACATGGCGGCTTCTATCTCGGCTCGATCGGCGGAGCGGCGGCGAACCTTGCCGAGCACTGCATCAAGAAGGTCGAGGTGGTGGAATATCCCGAGCTCGGCATGGAAGCGATCTGGCGCATCGAAGTCGTGGATTTCCCGGCCTTCATCATCGTCGACGACAAGGGCAACGACTTCTTCAAGGAATTGAATCTGGGCTAGCCGGCAAGGAGAGCGCAAGAGCGCTCACTGTGCCATGGCCGGGCTTGCCCCGGCCATCCACGGCCTTTGTCCAAGTCTGAAGAAAGCAAGGCTTGGATCACCGGGACAGCCCCGGTGATGAAGCTGGAGTTCGCGGAGCGCTTACGCCCGCGTGCCCGTGAAGGGGAAGCTGCCCATCGGGCCGATGCCCATTTCGCCGGACATGGAGTCGCCCGAGACCTTGCCGGTGAAGGAGAGCGTCAGCGGCATCGGGTTGGTGATGGAGATCTTCCAGGCGACGTCGTCGCCGTTGACCGTGCCGTCGAAGATTTCGCCGGAATTGCCGTCGGCGCCCTGCGTGCCCGTCAGCGTGCCGCCCGACGCCTTGACCGACAGCGAAGCCTTGCGCTCGCCCATCGGCGTGGTCATCGTCAGATTCCAGTTTCCGTCCACGGCCATCTTGGTGTCTCCCGGGTTGAGTTTCAGCAGTCGAAGTTCGGGCTGCGGTTATAGCCTATCACATCACATGAGCCCAACGGTCTTTGACGCGATTTGTTGACACGCTGCCCAACTCGATACGCCATGAATCAGGCGCTGGCGAGAGGGCGCAAGCGGCTGCGCACCAGCAGACGGAAGGCGACGTACTGGACCGCGAACGCCACAAGCTTCGCGCCGATCAGCACGACCGTGACATAGAAGGCCCAGAGATTCTTGTCGCCTGTCATGGCGACTCCGACGGTGCCGGCGGCGAGCACGAACATCAGCGCTGCCCAGGCGTAGCCGGCAAAGGTGACATATTCCGGAATGTTCTCGGTCACGATCGCGGGCATGTAGCGCAGCATCCAGCCGCGCTTGAGCATGATCAGGCCGATCGCGACATGGCCGATCGCGGGCTTGGCCAGCACGAAACGTGGATCGCGCGTGATGAGCGTGGCGCCGCCGAGCACGATGACGAGGCCGAGGCTCGCCCAGGTCATGTAGCCCAGCTGCTGCCCCTTCATACGCGACCAGATCACCTGACCGATCGCGCCAAGGATCGCCACGGCTGTCGCCAGGATGATGTTGTCGGTGGCGAGGTAGATGGCGAGAAAGACGATGGTAGAGAAGAAGTCGGAAGCAAGCCGGCGGAAGACATCTTTCATCGTCAGTTTCCCTGCATCCTGATTTTCGAGACCCGCGCCGGGGCGGGATTGGATAGGCGGTCCGTGCCGGGAAGGCAATTCCGGCGCGATCACATCTCACTGCGAGCGGGGCACTGTGTTGGCCGGCGGTGCGCCGTATTTGGCCCGGCGGTATGCTGGATACCATCGGGTGAAATGGATCGCGCAGTTGCGTGCCGCAAAGGCAACGATCAGGCCGCCCCAGAATGGCAGCCAGGGCACGTAGATCATCGCGGCATTGCCGATCATCATCATCAGGGATGCCGCAGCCCACGCCCAGGTGATGACGTAGTTGGCGCGAATGAAGCCGGGCAGTTTCGCAGTCTCGGCATCGGTAACTTCAAGCGCATATTGCAGCGTGAAGGGATAGCGGATCGCGATCGAAAACAGCGTCACCAGCAGGATGCCCGTGTCGACGGCAAAACGCACGGCGGAAGCGCTCAATGTGGAATCGATCAGCGTCACATGGATGCCGACGGCGACGAAGGTAACGACCGAACCGGCGCCGAGGATCTTGATCGAGCGGCCGTTCCAGATGTCGAAGGCGATCGCGGCGAGGCAGATGGCGGCGGACGCGAACAGGCTCACGGCCGCCGGAGTCACCAGCATCAGCGTGGCGAAGGCGACGTAGGGAGCGAGGATCAGGAAGATCATCATGGGGTGTTCTCGGGATAATCTTTACACTGTAAAGATACCTAAGGGCGCAGCAGGGAGTCGTCAAGCGAAATCTTTACACTGTCAAAATAAGGCGATTGAACGGAGGAAAATAAAGCGATCTCAATTTGTTGGGCAGGAAAGTTGGTTTCCTAGATCGGCCAGAACCGCAACAGCGCGCCGAGCGCCGCTGATATCAGGATGGTGATGGTAAGGACGATGCCGCCAACCCTGCCGACGGCGAACTGCCAGGTGCCGGGTCGCGCGTACATCCCCATGGGGTGGAGCAGCCGGGCCAGCAGCAGCCCGCCCATCAGCAGGTGAACGCGGGTCGCCGGCGTGCCGGACATTTCCAGCAGCGCGACGAGCAGGACGACGATCGGCACATATTCGATGAAGTTGGCATGGACGCGGATGGCGGCGCGTAGTCTGCCATTGTCGGCATCGCCGAACAGGACGCGATTGCGCCGGCGCAGCCCCGCTACCTGTAGCGCCAGCGCGGCGTAGAGGAGGGCGAGGATCGCCAGATAGAACGCGGTGATCGATGGCATGTGCATGGCGTTTCTCCCGCTCGATGAGTCATCGGTTGAGCGATGCGCAGCATCGCCCTTCTCCCCTTGTGGGAGAAGGTGGCAGCCGAAGGCCGCCGGATGAGGGGGCTCTCTCCACGAGAGAATCTTTACCGCTGAGCCAACCCCTCACCCAAGCGAACTTGCGGCTGATGCCTTTCTTGCCCTCTCCCGCAAGGGGAGAGGGCGCAGCAACAGGCGTCTGCGAACGAGCGTCAGTTGGCGCCCACCCAATTGCCGTGGAAGCCGTCGGGTACGCGATGGCCGAGATGCACCAGTGCCGCGGGCCCGCTCTCGACGTCCTGCGCATTGAACACCGCAAGGTCGCTGCGGTTCTCCTGCGCGCGCCAGACCACCGTCAGCAGCCAGCCGTCGCCCTCGGCGGCATCCTTGCTGCGCTCGACGAAAACAGGCTCGGAGAGCGAGTCGCCGGCCGGCAGCAGGTATTTGCCGAGCCTTTTGCCCTTGCCATCGACATGCAGGATGCCCGACAGCGCGCCGAACATCGGTATGTCCGGGTTGGCGCAGGCATACCAGCCGTGATGGGATGCAAGCCCCGCGCGGCGGTCGTCGATGCGCGGGAATTCGCCGGTGAGATCGTCGAGATAGGTTTGCATGAAGCGGTCGGTATTGGCCGCGAGGTCGAAGGTCCAGCGGCAATAGCGGGCGCGCGACTTGTTCGGATCCGTCCGCGAGCCGTCGGGATGGTTGAACAGCGGCGCTTCCTCGAACTGCATGACGTCGGCGACGATGCGGTCGCCTTCTTCCCAGGCGTTCATGATGTGGAAGACGTAGCAGGTCTCGGCGCGGAACCAGACAATGTCCTTGACCGAGCCCGATCGCTTCATCACGCCGACATAGGCGCCTTTCTCCGGCTCCCAGGCATAGGGCGCCTGGCCTCGCATGGCGCGCTCCATGCTGCCCGTGATCGGCAGGATGGGGAAGAGCAGGTGGCGATCGGTGACGATGAAGTCGTGCACCATGCTGGCATAGGGCGCGTCGAAGCGCTCGAACCGCGTTGCCTTGCCCGATGAACTGATCGAGCCGAAGGAGATCGTCGGCGTCAGCGGCCCGGCGGCGTTGTAGCCGAAGAACACCATCTCGCCCGTGACCGGGTCGATCTTGGGATGCGCGGTGAAGGGGCCGGCGATCGCGCCGTCATAGTCACAATAGCCGCGGCGGTTCAGCGTGCCCGGCTCGATCTCGGTCGGCAGGTGGCCTTCCTCCAGCGCGAGCAGGCGGCCGGCGTGGAACAGGATGTTGGTGTTGGCGACGCCGCCGTCGGTGGTGACGTCGGCGGGTGTGTTGGGCAGGCGACGCCCGAAACCGCCGAACAGCGCGCGGCCGGCGTCGTGCTCGGCCTGCCACTTGGGGGTGCGGACCCAGCGGTTGCGGTAGCTGGCGCGGCCGTTCTCGAGGTGGAAGGCGTGCAGCATGCCGTCGCCGACAAACCAGTGCGCGCCGGGCGCTTCGAATTGCGGGTTGGGGCCGTTGCGATAGAGCGTGCCGTTGAGTTCGCGCGGCAGTTCGCCGGTGATCTTGAGGAACGGCGCGTCGCATTCCATCGGGATCGGCGCCAGGTTGGTCCGCGTCGGATTGAGCGTCTTCACCGTCTCGTGCATCGGCTATTCCTCCCTTGAGCAATCTTTACGTTGTAAAGATATCACTAGTCAGCGGGCAGGTACTCGTCAAGCAAAATCTTTACAGTGTCAAAATTGCGGCCTATAAGGATTCGCATGGCCGGAAAACCAAGGGAAAACAAGGCGGGTCGCCCGCGCCGTCGCGCGGCGGGCAGGCCTGCAACTGCGGTCCGGGCGGTGCGGCGAATCCGCCCTGCCGGGGATTCTCCCTATCACCACGGCGCCTTGCGCGATGCGTTGTTGCAGGCGGCCGAGAAACTGCTCGAGCGCGACGGGCTGCCGGGTCTGACGTTGCGCGCAGTGGCGCGCGAGGCGGGGGTATCGCATGCCGCGCCCACCCATCATTTCGGCGATCTCACCGGGCTTCTCAGCGAACTTGCCGCCATCGGCTATCGCCAGTTCAATGCGGCGATGATGGCGGCAAATGCCTCCGGCACCCTGCAGGAGAAGGGGATGGCCAGCGCGAAGGCCTATATCTCCTATGCGCAGGCTCATCCCGGCATGTACGGGCTGATGTTCCGCACCGAACGGCTCGACATGGAACGGCCTTCGTTGCGCGAGGCAGCGAATGCGGCGTTCGCCGGTCTTGCTCGCGGGGTCGGCGCCAGCCGTCAGGAGCATATTGCGACCGAGGCGCTGTCGCTGGAGCAGGCCGGCGCGCTGGCGCGTGCCTGGTCGCTGGTCCACGGCTTTACCATGCTGCTGCTCGACGGCCGCATGTCCGACATCTTGCGGCGGCTGCCCAAGGGCACGACGATGGATCAACTGTTCGAGGCGATGCTGAAGAGCCCCGGGCCGCGGCCGCCGCAGTAGCGAAGGTGGAACGAACCGGCGGCTCACCGTGCTTCAATCAGATCGGGCGTCTGCAGACATGCCAATTGGAATCCAATTGCAGCCTTTGGTTCTGCAAAGAACTTTTGCGCAAAGTTCGGCCTGATATGAGACGGATATGAGCGACATCAGCATCGTACCTTACGACGCAGCATATCGAGACGGAGTTCTGGAACTCGCGATCGCTACCTGGGCTCCCATCTTCGAGAAGACAAAACAGGAGGTGCCGAGCTTCGTTTACGGTGCCTTTTACCCACAAGGCTGGGCAATCCGGCAGCGCGCCGATGTCGCTGCCTTGCTTGACAATGAGCCTGAATGCGTTTGGCTGGCCTTGTCCGGGGGTGAACTGGCGGGGTTCCTGGGAATTCGAATGCACCCGGTCGATCAGATGGGTGAAATCCACATCATCGCTGTGTCGCCCGACCTTCAACGGCGCGGGATCGGCAAAGCTCTGTTGGAATTCGCCGAGCGAAGCATCCGGAACGCCGGAATGACCATGGTCATGGTCGAGACGGTCGGTGACTCCGGACATGAGCCCGCACGAAAAACCTACGAGGCGTCAGGATACGAACGATGGCCGGTAGCCAGGTATTTCAAGCGCCTCAAGTGACCAAAGCGAGTCCGAAGCCGTCATCTGAGGCGCCCACCTGCTTCGCGAGTCCTGGCCCTAATGGCTCGCCAGTTCCACGGCGCGGCCGCTGACGCCGACGATGTTCACCTTGTCCTTGCCGCACTTGAAATTTCGCGCGATCTCGTCGGCGGCCTTGCGCGCGAGCTCGTTGGCGTCGGGATTGGCCTGAACATCGACATAGGCCACATGGCAGACCGGGCCCGGCGCCAGCCGTGTCACGGCGAGCATTTGCCTGGCGATCGGCCTGCCGTCCTTGTCCTGGTCCGAATTGTCGGCGATGTGCCAGCGCTGGATGATCGCATAGGGCCGGCCGTTGGCGGCGCGCCATTCCACCGTGTTGGTGGTCGAATTGAACGGACCGAACCAGGCCTGCGCCGCCGGTTCCCTAGAGGCGGCAAGGCGGTTGCGTCCGACCGACACGGTTTCGCGAAGATCATCCTCGCTGACAAGCACGATAAGGCCGTTCTTGCCCGGACAGACCCGGACGGTGCTGTCGTCGACGCCGTTGCCGGCGCTTCTGACGCGGCAATCTTTCGGTGCGGTTGAGGTGTAGCTGCTGCCGGTGGTTTCGGCGCTGGATTGCAGGATCAGCGCAGCGCTGGCGGCAACTAGCGTCAGCGTGGTGACCGCGATTGTGACAGTGGAGGGACTGTAGCGCATCCGCCGGCCCATAATGGGAACGTCCTGTTGTCTGAGACGTCCGCAATCTGGGGACGGTTCAATCGCAACGCGGGAAATACCTGACAGCGAAGCGGAATCGTTCTAGAAAGAAAGCTTCGCGACAAACCCGTCATCCGCCGTCATCAGCGTTTTCAATTGGGTCATGCCTGACATTTCCTCGAACAAGCCGTATCGCATTGGCCGTTCCCGCACCGGGCTCGGCCTCTTCGCCACCAAGCCGATCAAGAAGGGGACCCGGATCATCCGCTATTTCGGGCGGCTTCTGGACTGCAACAAGGAAAAGGACGACGCGGTCGAGAACAAGTATCTGTTCCATTTGACCAACCGCTGGACCATCGACGGCTCGGCACGCGAGAACACCGCCCGCTACATCAATCATTCCTGCAGGCCGAATGCAGAGTCCGACGTCCGCCCGATCAAGCGCAGGGTCTATATCCGAGCGATCAAGAACATCGCTCCGGGCGAGGAGATCAACTACGACTACGGCACGGATTACTTCAAGGAATACCTCAAGCCGATCGGCTGCCTGTGCACGGCTTGCGAGAAGAAGCGCAAGAAGAAGCGCGCCGAGGCCAAGGCGGAGAAGCAGCGGCTGAAGGCAAAGGCCGAGAAGAAGGCGCGCAAGGCGACCGAAAAGCTCGCGAAGGAAGCCGAAAAGCAGGCACGAAAGGCCCGCGAAAAGGCCGAGCAGGCGCGCAAACATGCCGGCCGCAAGCCGTTCAACGGCGCGCATTGGGATGGACATGGCGCGTTTGATGTCCGCGCCGCGGGTTCCGGCATTTCGCCGCGCGCGAGCCGTGGGCAGCGCTCCGAGCGGCGCGTGCTGGCCTAGGGCAGCGCTGCCTTCACCAACCCCAGGGTCGTCCAGGTGACGCCGGTCCTCCGGTTCGCCACCTGCGCCGAGTCGCGGTGCAGGTTCAGCGCGGGATACAGGCCGAACGGCGCCGCGAGCCTGATCGTTTCATCCGCCGAAACCTCGAACATGCGCCGGCCCGACGGCACCGGCCCGTGCCTGATCATCATCGAAATCGCGGCGCCCGGCTTTGTCAGCGCGGCGAGATTAGGCATCGCGCGATCGCGCTGCGCTTCGTCCAGATGCATCCACACGCCGGTAAGCATCACGAGATCGAAGCGCTCGCCGCGGGCACGCAACGGGTCAAGGTCCGGCAGGCGGTCGTCGAGCCACTCGATGCGCGGCGAGGGATGGAGCGCGATCGCCGCGTTGCGCAACGGGGCCGTCGGCTCAACCGCTACGACGTGATGGCCCATTGCAGCAAACCATGCCGCGTCGCGGCCGGTTCCAGCGCCGATGTCCAGGATCTTGCCAGGCTGCTTTGAGATCAAGTGCAGGACAGGGGCATGTAACGCCGCAGCGAACATGTTCTCGTAGCGGCCGATCAGCGCCTCAGCTTCGTGGGCGTATCCTTCGGTACCGCTGACCGGGCTTGGCAACATGAGGCGCCTCTACCGGATTGCCGCCTGTCCTGACAAGGCAGCAATCCGGCCGCACGGTACCTGTGCCGGATTGCTGCATCGTTCTTGGCGTTACACTGCCACCGCGTCGCTGCTTCGGCGCAATCCGATAAATTGCAGCTCGGCGAACACGCCGGTGGCGATGGCCTGGGCCACGATCATGACCATGCCGAGCAGATTGGGCGAGACGGAACCTGAGAACAGCAGGGCGATGCTGCCGAGCGTCCAGGCCGCGTTGCCGACGATTACAATCAGGACCAGCGCTCTTGTCATCGTTTGCCGCGAGCCGAGCCAGCCGACGAAAGCGGCATAGGCGATCAGGAACAGGCCGGTCTCGCGCAGCAATGCCTCGGGCAAGTTGAATAGCGTGGCGAAGACGCCTGCGCCGAAGGCAAAACCCAACGCGGCAATTCCGCTGAAGATGGCGTCGGCGATCAGGGCACGGCGCAGGAACGAGGACGGGTTGATCATTGCTGTTCTCCTTGTGCTCTCGGGGCGCGGAGACGCCGGAGTTCATTCGCGCCGTCTCCCTCGATCGCGAGGATGGCCAGCCGGCGACGCCGTTTCGATTACCTCCGACGTAATGGAATGGGCTGACTTCGCGTGGTAGCTTTTGCAGCATGAACGCACATGCATCCGCGGCGAGAGCCGAGCTGGCCAAGCCGCTTCACATTGGCGAGCACCTGCGCGAGTGGCGGCAGCGCCGGCATCTGAGCCAGCTCGATCTCGCCAGCGAGGCCGATATCTCCGCGCGTCACCTGAGCTTCGTGGAGACCGGCCGTTCGGCGCCGTCGCGCGAGATGGTGCTCAAACTGGCGGAGCGGCTGGACGTGCCCTTACGCGAACGCAACGTGCTCCTGGTCGCCGCCGGCTTTGCGCCGGCCTTCCCGCAACGCGCCCTCGACGATCCCGCGCTGAAAGCGGCGCGCGAGGCCATCGACCTCGTGCTGAGGGCGCACGAGCCGAATCCGGCGCTGGCCTATGACCGGCACTGGAACCTGGTGGCCGCCAACCGCATGCTGGCGCCGATCCTCGAAGGCGTGCCCGCGAAGCTGCTGAACCCACCGTTCAACATCCTGCGTCTGGCCTTCCATCCCGAGGGGCTCGCCCCGCGCACGGTCAATCTCGGCGAATGGGCAGCCCATCTGCTGGAGCGATTGCACCGCCAGTGCGAGGCGACCGCCGATCCGGAATTGATCGGCCTTTACAGCGATCTCAGGAGCTATCCGATACCGGCGCGCCCGGCGCCGGTATCCCCCGACAACGTCGCAATCCCCTTCAAGCTCCGTCACAACGGCGAGGTGCTCAGCTTCATCTCGACCACCATGGTGTTCGGCACACCTGTCGACGTCACGCTGTCGGAACTGGCGCTGGAGACGTTCTTCCCGGCGGACGAGTTGACCGCGCGGCGGCTGAAGGAGATGCAGCCGCGGAATTAGCGCGATTGCGGGCTCCCTCTGTTTCGCATTTGTAAGGCGGGGCATGCGGCTTTCGCCCTTGTCCCGCCGTGGGATCGGCCTATGTTCAGCGGTCAAATCCAGCCGGGAGAAGCCCATGAGCGACCTGAAGCCGCTGAAGCTCGACATCGTCTCCGACGTGGTTTGCCCCTGGTGTTATATCGGCAAGCGTCGCATCGAGGATGCGCTGGCGCTGGTGCCCGATGTGCCGGTCGAAGTGCGCTGGCGGCCGTTCTTCCTCAATTCATGGGTACCGCGCGAGGGCATCAGCCGGGAGGAATATCTCACCGCGAAGTTCGGCTCGGTCGAGGCCTACAAGGGCATTGCCGGCCGCGTCGTGCAGGCCGCGGGCGAGGAGGGGCTGAGCTATCATCCCGAGCTCGTCAGGCGCCAGCCCAACACCATCGATTGTCATCGCCTGATCCATTGGGCCGATCAGAAGGGCAAGGCGGCCGAGATGAAGCAGCGGCTGATGGAGCTCTATTTCCGCGACGGCGGCGACCTCACCGACGTCAACGTGCTGGTGCAGGCGGCCGCCGATATCGGCCTCGATGCCGAGGATGTCCGCACGCGGCTTGCCACCGACGAAGATGTCGAGTTGATCGCTTCCTGGGCGCAGGAGGCCTCCGACAAGGGCATCTCCGGCGTGCCGACATTCGTGTTCGCGCAGAAATACGCGGTGTCGGGCGCCCAGCCGGCCGAGCAGCTCGCCCGCGCGATCCGTCAGGTCTCTGCAGAGATCAACGCACAGGCGGCGGAGTAACGACGGACGTCAGCGCCTGAGCAGGTGAACGGCGCGGCGTGCCGTTTCGCGGAGCGCACGGCGTAGCGCGAGCGCGGCACGGATCAGCGGCACGACCGGGTCGTGGCGGCGCAGCGGCAGAAGCACGTCGCCGATTGCAAGCCTTCCACGCCAGATCGGATTGATCATGGGATGGTCCGGCGCCGCAGTGGAATCGACAAAACGGATGGCGGGATCGGCACAGAGATGCCGCGTCAGTTCGAGCGCGAGCTGCACACCGGGTGAATATCTCGCGAAACGCTCGTCAATGCCGAGCTTGAAGAAGAAGGCGCGGTCTCCGTGTCGCAGCACGATGCCGGCGGCAACCGGCGTCTCGCCGGCACGCAGTGTCATGATTTCGCACTCGCCGCGCTCGGCCAGCGCCACCGTGGCGCGGCGGATGAAGGCGGCATCGCTCTCATCCTGCAATAGCGCGGTTCCGCGTCTGGCCTTCCAGCCGCTGGCTTCGAGCCTGAGAAACGTCTCGAGTGCGGAAGCGACATTGTGCGGCGCGCATGCGACCTCGAAATGAACCTCGCCAAGATCGGCCAGGCGGTTGCGCTGCCGGCGCAGCTCCTTCAGCTTCCTCGTCCCGAGCGCCTCCTGCAGCAGTTCGTCGGCATCGCGCGTGGCGTCCAGCGCGGCACGCAGATGCGATTGCAGCAGTACGGGACGCAAACCGTCGCGGCGCAGCTCCTCGCGGAAGGCCTTCATCGCCGGGCCATCGAGGGTAGCCTTGCGAATGATCAGCGCATGCGCTCCGGCGGCGCGCGCCTGGACCATGATCTCCAGCGCGGCGCTCTCCGCCAGTTCGCGGTCGAGCAGCGGCGTACACAGGGCATCGAATGGATCGGCGCTGACCAGCGCCGGCAGCGGGATACGATAGGCGCGCCACATCGAGATGACGGGCAGCACGCCGGTCAGTCGCTGATCGCGCCAGGCGCAGAGAGCGGAAACATGGCTGCGGCCGCCCGCGGCCGCGTCGATTGCCAGTTGCCAGTCAGGAAGATGATAGCCGTTCGGCTCGACGGCCCGGTCGGCAAGCCTGCGCCAGGCGTCCATGCCGACCGCCTTGAGCGGAACCGCCGCGGCGCGAGCCGTCGCGGCATCGCGCTTCGATGCACGGTCAATCAGGACTGTGTCGGCAATGTCGGCCACGGCGCAAATCCCTGTGCGCGGCGGGCGGACGGCGTTGATCCCGGTAGCGTCCGTCTTCCTCGCGCTGATCGGGCCAAGTTACCGGAAAAGGCTGCACAAACCCGCGAGGTACAGCGTCAAAATCGAGCGGTTATGTTAACCGCGCGTTAGCCATGGCGACGGCGCCCGGTCCGGGCGCCGTCGCACGCATCACTTGCCGGCTGTCACGAAGTTATCGCGGACAGATGCTTTCTCTCCCGTGGCGTTATCGGTCGCACTGATTTCGATATTGACGGTCTTTGCCGGAACGGCGGACGGAGCGACCTGCACGGACAACCGGATCTCGCGGGTCTGGTCCAGCCCGACGTCGACGATCATCTTGCCGTCGGGTTTGCGCGATACACCGGCGACGGACAGTTGCGCGCCCGGCAGGCCCGAAACGTCGAGCGTAAAGGACTTCTCTGCGCCCTTGTTCAGCAGGCGGACCGTGTAGTCGTTGCGGATGCCGCCGTCGGCCAGCTGGACGAACAGCGGATTGCGCTCGTGCAGGGCATTGATGCTGATCTGGCTTCGCGTCAGCAGCGAGTAAAGCATGAAGCCGCCCACGGCGACGATGAGGGCGGCATAGAGGATGGTTCGCGCGCGGATCGGCCGGTAGATCGGCGCCTTGCCTTCGCTTCGCCGCTGCATGTTGATGTCGGTGTCATAGCTTATCAGCCCTGTGGGGCGATCGATCTGCTTCATGATCGTGTCGCAGGCATCGATGCAGAGGCCGCACTGAATGCAGCCGAGCTGGATGCCGTTGCGAATATCGACGCCGGTCGGGCAAACGTTGATGCACTGATGACAGTCGACGCAGTCGCCGACCGACTCGCCGTGGGTGCGCGCCTGTTCGGCTTTCTTCACCGACATGCGCGGTTCGCCGCGGTCGCGCCGATAGGTGACGTTGAGCGCCCACTCGTCTGTGAGCGCCGCCTGGATGCGCGGCCAGGGGCACATATAGATGCACACCTGTTCGCGGGCGTGGCCGGCGAACACATAGGTGGTGGCGGTCAGGATTCCGATCCAGAGATAGGCGATGAAGGGCGCCTGGAAGGTCGCCAGTTCTTGCACGAGGGTCGGCGCGTCGGCGAAATACAGCACCCAGGCGCCGCCCGTCCACCAGGCGATCATGATCCACAGGAAGTGCTTCAACGCGACCCGTCGGATGTGGGTGAACGTCCAGCCGCGCTTGTCGCTCAGCATGCGTTCGCGCCGGTCTCCCTCGACCCAGCGCTCCACGGCATAGAACAGATCGGTCCACACCGTCTGCGGGCACATGTAGCCGCACCAGATCCGGCCGGCGACGGCGTTCATCAGGAACAGGGCGAGGGATGCGAGGATCAGGAGGCCGGTGAAGTAGTAGACTTCCTGCGGCCACAGCTCGACGAAGAAGAAGTAGAATCGCCGGTGCGGAAAATCGACCAGCACGGCCTGGTTCGGCAGGCCGGGTCCGCGGTCCCAGCGAACGAAGGGCAGCAGATAGTAGACCCCGAGCGTGATGCAGAGAATCGTCCACTTGATGCGGCGGAACTTGCCGTGGACTGCTTGCGGATAGACCTTGGGGCGGGCTGCGTAGAGCGGCCCCTCGATGAAGGTTTCGTTGCTCATGGGCGGGGCTCGCTCTTGCGGTCTTGCTTCGGTTTCAGGCGACTTCGGCCACGACCTGCTTTAGCAGTTCGCGCACCTTGCCGGCGACCGCGCCGAGTTTCTCGTTTTCGATCGCGCCCATGGAGGCCACGGGGTCTACGGCTGATATCTCCACAGCTCCCCCTTGGTGCTGCTGAACCACCACGTTGCATGGCAGCATCGTCCCGATCTTGTCCTCGAGTGTCAACGCCTCGAACGCGAGCTTGGGATTGCAAGCCCCGAGAATGAGATAGGGCCGGAAGTCGGCGCCGATCTTCTTGTTCAGGGTGTCCTTGACGTCGATCTGGGTGAGCACGCCGAAGCCGTGATTCTTCAGAGCCTCGGTCGTGGCGGCCACGGCCTTGTCGAACGGCAGGCTGACCGTCTTCGAGAAATGATAACTCATGGCTTGCCTTCTTTGAGGAGGTGCCTAGCGCCCGGCGAGCGGGCGCGTCAGGTCAGTTGAACGCGCAGCCGCCCCGCAGGCCCAGCTTCTTGAAGACGATGGCGGCCGGACAGAATCCGGTAACCGAGGCCTGAAGCATGTTGAGACCTGCGAACGCCGTCAGGAGGTACCAGTAGGCGTTGACGTAGTAGCCGAGCGCAAGGCTCAGCAGGACGACGAATCCCGCAAAGGCGAGAACTGCTTTATCGACATTCATGGATTTGCTCCTTCGAGGTTGGTTCACTGGGAACGGGCCAGACCGGCTTCGGTCCAGGCCACGATGTTGCGCGCGTCCATTGCTCCTGCGTGACGCGCGATTTCCCGGCCGCCGTGCATCAGCAGCAGGGTCGGAATGCCGCTGATGCCCAGGCGCGAGGACAGGGCAGGGGCGGCATCGGAGTTCAGTTTCAGGAGCCGCACGCGCGGCTCCAGTTGTTGTGCGGCTCGCTCGAACATCGGCGCCATCGCACGGCAGGGGCCGCACCACGGCGCCCACACGTCGACGAGAACGGGAATGTCGCTGTTGGCGACGTGGCGTTCGAATCCGTCCTCGTCGACTTCCACCGGGTGGCCGGCGAAGATCGGCTGATGGCAGGCGCCGCAGCGTGCGCTTTGCGGCGCACGCTCCGCCGGCAGGCGGTTGGTCCG
>JAHCKB010000091.1 GCA_026125985.1 Bradyrhizobium sp. | reverse complement strand
GCACGATCAGGCGATCCGGCAGGCGCATGTCGACCGCGACGATGTCGCGGGAAAACAACCTGTCTTCCTTGTCCATCCTGGAAAGCGCGGCCAGCGCATTGCCGACGTCCTGCTCGGGCAAGCGGACGTCGAGACCATCCTTCAGCCTGAGATTCCAGCGCCGCTCGCCGACCAGGATCGCAGCCTTGGTGACGGATCGGACCTGCGGGTAGCGCGCCAGCAACTCGAGGAAGTCGCGGGCGCGGATTTCGGCGCCCTTCCCCACCACGAGCGGCAGCGACAGGAAGCGACGCGACAGGTAGGGCTCCAGTATGGCGCCGTCTTCGGCGATCACGGCGAGCCGGCCATCCTTCTGACACTGCGCGAACGCCGCTCGCTCGTCGAGGTCGATCCGTAACTGGCCGGGATAGAACTTCTGCACGGTGGCGTCGGCGATCCACGGATTTGCCTTGAGTTTGTCGCGGACTGTTGCGGCATCGAGGAACAAGAGCGACGAACGTCCGTTGACGCCGCCGATACCCAGCACCTCGTCCTGGCTGAGCTGCCGGCGGCCGTTGACGACGACGGAGGTAATGCGGAAGCCCGCGGAGTTGGCGAGCGCATTGCGCCGGTCGGCGAGTTCGGCCAGCACGGCATCGACGTGCCCACCCCTGATGACACCGAGCAAGGCGCTGCCGAGCAGCGTTGCCAGTGTAAGCCACAGCGCGGCGCGGCGCGGCGCGTGCCGCTCGAGCCAGAGGATGGTGCGATTGGGCGGCCCGCGATCGTGCGAGGCCTTCACGTGCTTGCGATCAAATCCAAAATACTCGCGCAGCAGCACGACCGCGCCAATGGCGGCCGCCTTCAGGTCGGTCTTCGGCCCCGACGATCGTTCCGATCTTCTGGAGCGCCCTGCACCATCCATTGCACGAGCCCGTCAATTGCGAACCGCAAGCCTTTGCGGTGTTGGCACAAATGGCGCCTCGGTCATGCCTCCATGGCCGGCCGAGCGCACACCTGCGCCGCCAGCGTTAACCTTCGTTCTTCCTGGTAAACAAAGGGTAAACCGGGCCGGGCCAGACGCCGATTTCTGCCGTATCGTGAGGGGTTTGCCCCAGGTTTGTCGGGTTTTGGGAGATTTTAAGGTGCCGGGCGCAAGCCGGGTCCCGGACTATTTCCGGACGCTCTTTATCGCGAGAACAACCTGATCGCGCAGGAAATCGGCAAACTCGATGCCCTGTGCCTTGAGTGCCTTCGGATAGAGCGAGGCCTTGGTGAGCCCAGGCAGCGTGTTGGTCTCAAGGTACATCGGTCCCTTCGGAGAAATGATGAAGTCCGACCGCGAATAGCCGGAGCAGGACAGCGCCCGATGCGCCCTCACCGCAAGATCCTGCAACTGCGCCGTGACCTCCGGCGTGAAACGGCCGGGACAAATCTCCTGCGTCGACTTCAGCAGATACTTGGCGGTGTAGTCGAAACGCCCTTCCGCCGCGACGATCTCGATCGGCGGCAACGAAAACATCCGGCCGTCGGATTGCTCCAGCACGCCGCAGGTCGCCTCGGTGCCGGAGATGAACGGCTCGATCAGATAGTCCTCCGCCCTGGCCGCATTGCGAACGGCGACGAGATCCTGGCTGGCAACCACATAGATCAAGCCATAGCTCGATCCATCCTTGACCGGCTTTGCAATCAGCTTGCCGTACTCGGCGAAGGCCTCCTCGAGCTGTCCGAGTGCGATGCCGGAGGGCGAAGGCACGCCGCCCAGCGCCGCAAAGCGCTTGGCGGCGGTCTTGTCGAAGGCAAGATGCGAGGATGCCGAGCCCGAGCCGGTGAAAGGAACGCCGCGCACCTCGCACATCGCCTGCAATTCGCCGTTCTCGGCCCTGCCCCCGTGCAGGCCGAGCACCAGCACACGGCCCTCGACCCTGGCGCGGTCCAGCGCCTGCGCTAACGGAACTCCCCGGCTCTCCGGCTCGAACTCGACCTCGAACGGCCTTGCGTGGCCGCGCAGTTGGGCCGCGGTCACCTCGTGCACGGTGTCGGCGACGTGCCAGAACCAGAGGTCGGCGTCGGGCAGCGCATCGCACAGCGCCTGCGCAGAGGCGACCGAAACCAGCCGTTCCTTGTTGGTGCCGCCGAACAGAATGGTATTGCGCATCAATTTTTTCTTTCGTCATTCCGGGATGGCGCGAAGCGCCGGACCCGGAATCCATCTTGCCAATTTCTTCCAGGTTCCGGGTTTACGCTGCGCGTGCCCCGGAACAACGTTACGCAGTGATACCGATCCGTTTGATTTCCCAATGCAGCTCTATACCGGAATTCGCTTTAACGCGCTCGCGCACGGTTTCGCCCAGCGTTTCAATGTCGTGGCCGGTGGCGTTGCCGGTGTTGATCAGGAAGTTGCAGTGCATTTCCGACACCTGCGCACCGCCGACACGCAAGCCCCGGCAGCCGGCGGCATCGATCAGCTTCCAGGCGCTGTTGCCCGGAGGGTTCTTGAAGGTGGAGCCTCCGGTCTTTTCGCGAATCGGCTGCGCCGTTTCGCGATGGGTCTGGACCTCGTTCATGCGCGCGCGGATCGCCTCCGGTGAGGCGATGGCGCCACGGAATTTCGCCGAGGTGAAGATGATGGAGGGATCGACGCCGCTGCTGCGGTAGACGAACTTCATATCGGCATTGGTGAAGATGTGCTTCGTGCCGTCGCGGCCAATGCCGGTCGCCTCGATCAGCACGTCCCTGGTCTCTCGGCCATTGGCGCCGGCATTCATCCGCAACGCGCCGCCGACAGTGCCGGGTATGCCGAAGAAGAACTCCATGCCGCCGATATTGGCCGACGCCGCGGTCTCGGCAACCCGCTTGTCGAGCGCGGCAGCGCCGGCAGTGACGACGTCGCCTTTCGCGCTTGTCTCACCGAAGGCCCGCGGCGCAAGCCGGATCACGACGCCCGGCATGCCGCCATCGCGCACGATGAGGTTGGAACCGACGCCGACGACATAGACCGGCAGCTCCTTCGGAAGGTGCTTCAGGAAGTAGGCGAGATCGTCCTCGTGCGCAGGCGTAAACAGCACCTGCGCCGGGCCACCGACGCGAAACCAGGTCAGCTCCGCCAGTGACTGGTTGGCGAGCAGGCGCCCGCGCAGTTGCGGCATCGCGGCCTTGAGGTCGGTCGTGATGTCGGGGAAGGTCACGGCTACCCCAGCGCTTTCAATTCGCCGGGCAGCGCGTAGGCCCATTGCGTGATGTTGCCGGCGCCGAGACACACGACGAGGTCACCGGGCTTCGCCATTCCGCGCACGATCTTTGCCAGATGGCCCGCATCCGGCAGCGCAATCACGTCGCGATGGCCGTGGGCGCGCAGGCTGGCGACAAGGTGATCGCGGTCGATGCCGGGGGTGGGCTGCTCGCCCGCGGGATAAACCTCCGCCACAATAACCGTGTCGGCATCGTTGAAGCAGTTGGAGAAATCCTCAAACAGCGATTGCAGGCGGGTGAAGCGATGCGGCTGCACCACGGCGATGACCTTTCCGGCATAGGAGTCCCGCGCCGCCTTCAGGACGGCCGATATCTCGACGGGGTGATGACCGTAGTCGTCGATCACAGTGACACCGTTCCACTCGCCCGTCTTCGTGAAGCGCCGCTTGACGCCGCCGAAGCCGGCGAGCGCCTTGCGGATGGCATCGTCGGAAACCCCGAGTTCATGCGCCACCGCAATCGCAGCGGTGGCGTTCGAAGCATTGTGGCGACCCGGCATCGGCAGCACGAGATCGGCGATTTCGTGCTTCGAGCCGCTCTTGCGATTGCGGATCACAACCTTGAACCTCGAACCGCCCGGAATCGCGGCAAGATCGGCAAGCTGCGCGTCGGCCTGCGGATTTTCCCCGTAGGTGACGATGCGGCGATCCTCGAGATGGCCGACCATGCCCTGCACGACAGGATGATCGATGCACATCACCGCAAAGCCGTAGAACGGCACGTTCTCGACGAAATGACGGAACGCTTCCTGCACGGCCTCGAAGGTCTTGAAGTGGTCGAGATGCTCGGGATCGACATTGGTGACGACGGCGACGTCCGTCGGCAGTTTCAGAAATGTGCCGTCGCTCTCGTCGGCTTCCACCACCATCCAGTCGCCCGCGCCGAGCCGCGCATTGGTGCCATAGGCATTGATGATGCCGCCGTTGATGACGGTCGGATCGAGACCGCCGGCATCGAGCAGCGTCGCCACCATCGTGGTGGTCGTGGTCTTGCCGTGAGTTCCGGCAACGGCCACGCAGCTTTTCAGCCGCATCAGTTCGGCCAGCATCTCGGCGCGGCGCACCACCGGAATGCGCTGCGCGCGCGCCGCCACCAGTTCCGGATTGTCGCGCTTGATCGCGGAGGAGACCACGACGACGGCGGCGCTGCCGACGTTCGCGGCCTTGTGGCCGACAAAGACCGCGACGCCGTTCTTGCGCAGCCGATCGAGATTGTAGCCATCGGCCGCGTCCGAGCCCTGTACGGTGTAGCCGAGATTGCTGAGGACTTCGGCGATGCCGCTCATGCCGATGCCGCCGATCCCGATGAAGTGGATGGGTCCGATCTCGCGCGGCAATCTCATATCGTCTTCACTTTCGTCATGCACGCGCGTGCTGAAGCTTCGCCGACCGAGTGCAGGCTCCGCCGGGCGGAGCCCTGGCGGAGACGGGTCGCGGCCATCCACGTCTTCACAGACTTAATAAAGGCGTGGCTGGCCGGGACAAGCCCGGCCATGACGCCAGAATGCTCAAAATCGCTCGCTTTGGCCTAGATTCCAGCAACTTTCGCCACCAGATCGGCCAGCCGCTCGGCCGCATCCAGGCGGCCGACGCTGCGTGCCTTGGCGGCCATCGCGGCGAGCTGCGCAGGCTCGGCGGCAAAAGCGGAGATTTCCGAGGCCAGCCGGTCCGGCGTGAACTCGCTCTGCACGATGCGAACGGCGCCATCGGCTCCGGAAAGCACGCCGGCATTGGCGAACTGGTCCTGGTCGATCGCGCCGGGCAGCGGCACCAGAATCGATGGGCGGCCGATCGCGGCAAGTTCGGCCACCGTACCGGCACCGGAACGCGAGACCACGAGATGATTTTGCGCAAGCCGCGCCGGCAGGTCGGAGAAGAACGGCGCGAACTCGGCGTTGATCTTGAGCTTGTCGTAGACCGCGCGTACCCGCGCCATGTCTTCCTCCCGCACCTGCTGGGTAAGCACAAGGCGGCTCCACAGCGCCGGCTCCAGCCGTTCGATCGCTGGCGGAACGATGTCGCTCATCACTCGCGCGCCCTGGCTGCCACCGACCACCAGCACGCGCAGCGGACCATTGGCTTGCGGCGCCTCATAGGGCACGGCGGCGGCAGCGAGCACAGCGGGGCGCATCGGCGTGCCGACGGTGACGGTCTTGCCCGCGAGCGCCGGGTCGCGGTCGAGCACGCCCGGCAGCGAGGTCGCAATCGCATTGACACGACCGGACAGGAAACGGTTGGCGCGGCCCAGAACGGCATTGGCGTCGTGGATGATGCCGGGAACGCCGAGCAGGCGCGCCGCAAGCAGCGGCGGCAGCGTCGGGTAGCCGCCGAAGCCGACGACCGCGGCAGGCTTCAGCCGCCGTACCAGCCCAAGCGCAACCACGAGGCCGTAGCCGAGCATGACCGCGGTACGCGCCAGCGAGACGGGGTCGCGGCCGCGCACGGTCTCGCTCGGCACGAGGTCGGTCATATCCTGGGTGAAGAGTCCGCTGTAACGCAACGCGCGGGAGTCGGTCGCAAGACGGACGCGATAGCCGCGCTTGATCAGTTCGACGCCGAGCGCTTCCGCGGGAAAGAGATGGCCGCCGGTGCCGCCCGCGGCGAGCAGAATGAGGGGTGGCGTGGTCATGGGGGCGCTTCTAGCAGCAATAGACCGGCATTGCGAGGAGCGACGCAGTTGCCGCAAACAGTCATGCGTAGCTGCGTAACGCTCCGGCGTCGTTGCTGCTCTCGATCTCGGTTCGTGGGCGCAGCCGCGTCAGCGCCAGCATCATGCCGATGCCATAGGCGAGCGAGATGATCGAGGAGCCGCCATAGGAGATGAAGGGCAGCGTCATGCCCTTGGCCGGGATCAATTGCAAGTTCACCGCCATGTTGATGGCGCCCTGCACGCCGAACAGAATGGCGAGGCCGGAGGCCGCGAAGCGCGCGAACATGTCGTCGCTGGAATAGGCGCGGGAAAGCGCACGGATCACGATGAAGGCGTAGAGCGCAAGCAGCGCCAGACAGAGGATGATGCCGAACTCCTCGGCAGCGACCGCGAACACAAAGTCGGTGTGGCTGTCCGGCAGGTTACGCTTGGCAATCCCCTCGCCCGGCCCGAGACCGAACCAGCCGCCGTTGTAGAAGGCCTCCATCGCGGTATCGACCTGAAAGGTGTCGCCCGATGCGGGATTCAGGAAGCGTTTGATGCGACCGGCGACGTGCGGCACGAAGAGATAGGCACTGAACAGGCCGGCAGAGGCGGCCCCGGCAAGCCCCATCACCCAGATCATCCGCATGCCAGCGATGAAGAACAGCGCGCCCCACACCATCAGAATCAGCATGGTCTGGCCGAAGTCGGGCTCCATCACCAGCAGCGCGACCAGGGTGAGCAGAAGGGTAAGCGCCATCGAGGTCGCCGGCATCTCCGGACGTTTTGTCGATTCCGCAAACAGCCAGGCCGCGACGACGACGAAGGCGGGCTTTGCGGATTCGGAGGCCTGGATGTTGACGCCGAGAAGCGTGATCCACCTCCTGGAGCCCTTGACCTCCGGCCCGAACAGCAGCGTAGCCACGATCAGCGCGACGCTGAGTGCGAACACGATCAGCGCGGTGCGCCGGATCTGCCGCGGTGACAGGAAGGAGACGCCGACCAGTACGATGAATGCCGGTAGGAGGAACAGCACATGCCGGCCGAAGAAGTGGAAGGGATCGAGCCCGATGCGGGTCGCAACCGGCGGGCTCGCCGCCAGCGACAGGATCACGCCGCCCAGCATCAGCGCGAGGATGGCGCCGAGCAACGGCTTGTCGACGGTCCACCACCAGTCGGAAAGCGGCGTGCGTACTTCGCGGGAGATCATGGACGTCCCCAATGGGCAGAGGTCTGTCCCATTGGTGGCCGACGATGGTTTACGGGGAGTTAAGGGACCAGTGCGGACGGCATGAAACGTCGGCCAGGGAAACCCGCCTTCATTGGTTCACTTCTCCCAGTCGGATCATGGCCGGTCAGCTTGGGCTGCGGTCGCCGTTGTTGCAGTTGCAAATTATTTGCAAAAACCATTGCATCTTGGGCGACCCCATGTCAATTCTAGTTGCGAATTACTCGCAACTAATGACGGAACGCCGTGAAAATCCGGCTTGAGATCGAAAATCGCACGGGAACCCGGGATGGGATTGCAGTCTGATGCAGTCGCAAGCCGCAATCCGCTCGCTGCGTCTTCGGGCTTGCTTGATAATTCTTGCAGTCACCTTTCTGACGACGGTGCCGGGATTTGCGGATCAAGGTAACTCCTCGAACGGCATCCCACCGTCGTCCATCGCGACAAGTCTGCCCGCCGATGGCGACCCGGCCGGGGTCCGGAAATGGCTGGCGCAGCGCGGGCTCACCTACGGTCTCACCTACACCGGCGATGCGCTGGGCAATGTGTCCGGAGGCGTCCGGCGCGGCGGGCTGTATCTGGGCAAGCTCGAGGGTTTCGTCACAGCGGACCTGGAGAAACTCGCGGGTTTGCCGGGGCTGAGCTTCTTTTCCAATGCGTTCCAGATCCAGCGCACGTCGGGACCGCGCGACCAGCATTTCGGGAGTCTTATCACGATCAGCAACATCGAGGCCGTGCCGACGACGCGGCTCTCCGAGCTCTGGCTGGAGCAGAAACTGCTCAACGACCGCCTCAGTGTGCGTTTCGGCCAAATCACCGCGGATGCGGAATTCTTCGTCAGCGAGGTCAGCAAGATATTCATCAGCAGCGACTGGCCGACGATTACCGGCGCAAATCTGCCGAGTGGCGGCCCGGCCTATCCGCTGGCAACGCCCGGCGTCCGTGTGAAGTTCGATCCCGGCCCGCACTGGTCGATGCTGGTGGGGCTCTTCAACGGCGATCCCGGCGATCAGGCGAACGCGAACCGCCACGGCATAAACTTCCGCGTCAACGATCCACCTCTGCTGATGGGCGAGGTGCAATATCGTTACAATCAGCACAAGGACGCGCCCGGTCTCGCCGGTACGTTACGGCTGGGCGGATGGCACCATTTCGGGCAGTTCGCGGATCTCAGGTTCGACGACACCGGCGTCCCCTTGGCGAGCCCGTTCAGCAGCGGCAGCGCCCGGCTGTTCCGCGGGACGAGCGGCCTCTACGGCATCATCGATCAGCAGATCTATCGCCCCAACGGTGGAGATGCGAACAGCGGCATCAGCGTGTTCAGCCGCATCGCTGCCACGCCTTCGGACCGCAACCTGATCGACTTCTTCCTGGATGGCGGGATTGTGTTTGCAGGGATGCTTCCGGGCAGGCCTGACGACAAGTTCGGCGCGTCGTTCATCTACGCACACATGTCCGATCGCGTCAGGGGCTTCGATCGAGACACGATTGCCTTCACCGGGATGGGTCAACCGCTCAGGGATTTTGAGCTGACTTTCGAGTTGAGCTATCAGGCACAGATCAAGCCAGGCTGGACGGTCCAGCCGCTGTTCGAATACATCGTCCATCCGGGCGGAAACGTGCCGGACCCGATCTCACCTGGCGCAGCGGTGAAGAGCGGAGCGCTGATCGGCGTTCGCAGCACGATTGCATACTGAAGCACCGGCTCCGATTCAGTCGGAGCCGGCGCGCTAGACGCTCCGCAGGGCCGGCGGCGCCGGCTCGGGCAGACCGTCGTCGATATCGGCGCCCGGCTTGTCCATGGCGACCACCACTTCGATGCCGCGATGCTGACAGATGGTGGCCAGCCCGGCAGGCAGCGGGGAGTCCGTGACGAAGGTCTGGATCTGCGAAAGATGCGCGATGCGGACCGCTGCGCTGCGGCGCAGTTTCGTGGAGTCGGCGACCAGCATGGTGCTGCGCGCGTTGGCGATGATCGCCTGCGCCACCTGCACCTCGCGATAGTCGAAGTCGAGCAAGGCGCCCTCCTGATCTATCGCGGAAGCGCCGATGATGGCGTGGTCGACCTTGAACTGGCCGATCAGTTGCGTGGCGGTGGAGCCCACCACGGCACCATCAGAACGTCGCACCGCGCCGCCCGCCACGATCACCTCGATGCGCGGGTGACGGTAGAGCAGCATCGCGACATTGAGGTTGTTGGTGATGACGAGCAGGTCCTCATGCGATGTCAGCGCGCTCGCCACTTCTTCCGTCGTGGTACCGATGTTGATGAAGAGCGAGCAGCCGTTGGGGATGCGCGCGGCAGCGGCTGCCCCGATCGCCTTCTTTTCTTCGGCGGCGACGAAGCGGCGGGCCTCGTAGGCGAGGTTTTCGACGCCCGAGGCGATGATCGCCCCGCCATGGATGCGGGTCAGCGCGCGCTGGTCGCAGAGGTCGTTGAGATCTTTCCGGATGGTCTGCGCCGATACCTCGAAGCGTCGGGCAAGATCTTCCACCATCACCCGGCCGGTGGTGCGGGCGATGTTGAGAATTTCAGTCTGGCGATGCGGCAGTCCGGCCATGGCAATCCTTCCGGCAAGGCTGCCCATGGTGCGGCGGTTCGGCGGTGCGGTCAACGCCACGGGAAAGGTGGCGGCATTAAATCGCGGACAGAGTTAAGGCGGTACGGTTCGCGTTCGCAGCCGCAAAAATGATTTGAAATCATGTTGCGGCGAAGGGGGGCGACCGCCTCGACAACGGCAAAATGCGGCGGGAAGACTGGCGCGCACAACAACACTTCACGACAACATGGAGGAAGCCATGCGACTCGACCGACGTCAGCTTGCCTTGTCTGCCGCAGTGCTCACGCTGTTAAGCGTTCCCGCCCTTGCCGGCGCGGACGAAGACGCGATTGCGAAAAATCTCGAAACCTTCCGTGCCGCGCAGGCCGCCGGCAAGGCCGATGCGATCGCCCCGCTGTGCATGGACGAGCTCAGCTACAGCCACTCGAACGCCAAGATCGACACCAAGGCGTCGCTGCTCGACGGCATTGCCAAGGCAAGCTACAAATGGACGACGCTCGAGTACAAGAATCCGTCGATCCGCGTTGTGGGACCTGCCGCGATCGTTCGCTTCACCTTTGTCGGCGAGCAGGAGTTCACCGACGGCAAGAAGACGCCACAGAACCTGGCCATCCTGATGAACTGGCAGAAGCAGGGCAGCGACTGGAAGCTGCTGTCGCGTTCGGCAACGAAGCTCTGACCGGCACCGGTCGCCCCCCGTTGGATTGCCCGACCCAGGACATATGCCCGAGCGGCCCTTACCGGCCGCCGCCGCGGGCGCTGCCCGCAAAAGACCGTAAAATAATGGCTTTTGGGCGCAATCCTGCCCGACGGCGGGCTTGACCTTTGCCTGCCGAACCTGCGAATCGTGTAGGAAGCATTACCCATCGGAGAAACAGAGAATGACCAGATTGGCTCTCATTGCCCTGCTTGCGCTGGCGACCCTGATCCCGCCCAGGCAGGCGGCGGCACAGGATGCGCTCGGCGGCGCCATCTTTGGTGGGGCGGCCGGAGCGATCCTTGGCGGCGCGCTCGGCGGCGGCCGCGGCGCGGCGGTTGGCGCTGTGCTCGGCGCTACGACCGGTGCGGCCGTAGCCGCGCAGGGCCAGCCGCGACCGGGCGGCTACTACTACTACCAGAACGGCTGCTACCTGCCGCAGCCCGACGGTTCCTATGTCGTGGTCGATCCGGGCTATTGCCATGCGCCGCCCCCGCCGCCGCGCTATGTCGCCGGGCCGCCCTGCACCCGCTCGCCGACCTTCAATCCGCGTGACGGCACCTTCATCGACCGCCACGGCTATCTCCGCCGCTGCATCTGACGCAAGGCGCCCAAACCTGAATTGAGAGCGAGCCGCTGCACCGCATTACGCGGTCAGCGGCTCTTCTCGCTGGATCTGCTGCGGACGGCCCTCTTCGTCGATCGCGACATAGGTGAAGTTGCCGTCTGTCACCAGGATCGGCTTCGTCTCCCTGCGGCGCACCACCCAGGCCTCGAGATGGATCGTCATCGACGTGCGGCCGACGCGAACCAGGTTTGCATGCACCGAAACGAGATCGCCGACATAGACGGGCTTGCGGAAATTCATCGCATCGATACTGACCGTGACGGTGCGCGATCTCGCGACCTTCGAAGCCGCAATGCCGCCGGCGATGTCCATCTGGCTCAGCAGCCAGCCGCCGAAAATGTCGCCATTGGCATTGGTGTCGGCCGGCATGGCGATCGTGCGCGTACAGAGATCGCCGCGCGGACCGATCTCGTCGTTCGGCGGGGCGTGAGTATGCGTCTCCGTCACTTGAACGTCTCCCAGCCCGCATCGGGCGCAAAGCGGTCACCGAACTTCCCGGCCAGCGCGCGAAGCGTCGATGCGACGTTTTCAGGCCCGCGCGTGCGGGCGTAGTTCAGCGGTCCGCCGCGAAACGGCGCATAGCCGGTGCCGAAGATCATGGCGCCGTCGACCACATCGGCATTGTCGACGATACCTTCGCGCAGACATGCGACGCATACGTTGGACATCGGCAGCACCAGGCGGTCGATCATCTCCGGCGTTGGCTCCGGCTGCGCCGCGCCTTGCGGCCGAGTTCCCAGCGGCATTTCGCGCTTGCCGCCGCGCCAGACGTAGAAGCCCTTTCCGGTCTTGCGGCCGTGTTCACCTCGCGCGACCTTCTCGCGCAGCCAGGCAGGGGTTGGCGGCAGTGCATCGCCGAATTTCGAACGCAGCATGTCGCCGACGTCGAGACAGATGTCGAGCCCGACCTGATCGGCAAGCTCGATCGGCCCCATCGGCATGCCGAACTTCTTCGCCGCGGCATCGATCACCATCTGGTCGATGCCCTCATCCAGCATCACCATCGCCTCAAGCATGTAGGGCGTGAGCGCACGGTTGACGAGGAATCCGGGCGAGCTCTTCACCGGCAGCGGCAGGCGGTCGATGGCGCCGACAAAGGCAAGCGCCGCCTTGAGGAGTTGAGCATCGGTTCCGTCATGGCTGACGACTTCGACCAGTTGCAGCCGGGACACCGGATTGAAGAAGTGCAGGCCGAGCAGCCGTTCCGGCCTTTGCAGCGTGGTGCGCAGATCCTGCAGCGGGATGCTCGAAGTGTTGGTGGCGAGGATCGCGCCGGGCTTCATCTTCGGCTCGATCGCCGAGTAAACCTTCTGCTTCAGCTCGAGCTTTTCCGGCACCGCCTCAATGATGAGATCGGCGCCACGTACACCCTCGCCGACCATGTCGGGTATCAGGCGATCCAGCGCGTCGCGCGACGCCGTGCGCTTGCGAAGGATCTTGCCGAACAGATCGGCTGCGCGCTTCATCGCGGAGGCGATCGGCTCCGCCTTCATGTCGGCCAGCGTTACGCGCAGATCCTGCCCGGCGCACCATGCGGCGATATCGCCGCCCATGGCACCGGCGCCGATGACGTGAACGTGCTCGATCCCGTTGCCGCTGCCGGCGAGCTTCTTCATCTGCTCGCGCAGGAAGAAAACCCGGATCAGGTTCTGCGCCGTCGGCGTCACCATCAGATAGGCAAAGGACGTCTTTTCCGCAGCCAGCATCGCTGCCTTGTCACCGCCGTGACGCTCCCAGAGGTCGATCAGGGCGTCCGGCGCCGGATAGTGTTCATGCGGCGCCGCTTTCTCCGCTTCCGCACGCATCCGGTTGGCGAGCAGGCGCCGCACGGGTCCGAGATTGAACAACGCAACGAGCGGACTTTTCCTGGCGCGCTTGAGCCTGCCCGAGATCGCGTCCCTTACCGCATTGCGGACGTGGCGCTCCTCGCAAACGGCGTCGACCAGACCGAGCGACTTCGCCTTGCGGGCATCGACGGTACGGCCCGTCAGCATCAGCGTCATCGCCTGCATGGGGTTGACCAGCTCGGTGAAACGCGCGGTGCCGCCGAGACCGGGATGCAGGCCCAGCATCACCTCGGGGAAGCCGAAGCGGGCATCCGAGATCGCGATCCGCATCTGACAGGCGAGCGCAACTTCGAGGCCGCCGCCGAGGCAGAAGCCATGAATTACCGCTACCGTCGGAATACGTAGCGCCTCCAGCCGGTCGATCACCGCGTGCGCACGACCGATCGCGACCTCGACCTGCTTGGGGTCGGCGGCGCCGCGAAATTCATTGACGTCGGCACCGGCTATGAAGCCCGAAGTCTTGGCGGAGCGGACGACGAGGCCGGTCGGACGGTTGGTCTCGAGCTCCGTGAGCACGCGGTCGAGCCCCTCGATCACCTCGGCCGAGAGCGTATTGGCGCTGCTGTCGGCGCGGTCGAACAGAAGCCAGGCAACGCCATCGGCGTCGCGGGTGAGACGGAAGTCGTGATAGGGACGGCCCGGTTCGGGCTTCGGTCCGAGTTCGAGCACGCGTTCGCCGAGCACGTCCATGATCTTCTCGGCCATGGTCACACCATCTCGATCAGCATGGCGCCGCCAAGGCCGCCGCCAATGCACTCGGTGGCGATGCCGCGGCGCGTGCCCAGCCGCTTCATGGCGTTGACGAGATGCAGCACGATGCGGTTGCCCGACGTGCCGACGGGATGGCCGAGGCTGATTGCCCCGCCATCGACATTGAGTTTTGCGCGATCGAGCTCGCCGGCCGCGCCATCGAGGCCGAGCACTTCCTTGCAGAACTTCTCGTCGTTCCAGGCGGCAAGGCAGCCGAGCACCTGTGTGGCAAAGGCCTCGTTCAACTCCCAGGTCTCGACGTCCTGCAGCGAAAGTTCGTTGCGCTTCAGCAGCGCGGTGGCCGACAGCACGGGGCCTAGCCCCATGATGGAAGGATCGAGCGCCGACCACTGGCTGTCGATGATGGCGGCCTTGGGCGTCAATCCGTGCTTCACCACCGCGTCTTCGGAGGCAAGGATCACCCAGGAGGCGCCGTCGGTGATCTGCGAGGAGTTGCCGGCGGTGACCTGCCCCCAGGGTCGTTCGAACACCGGTTTCAGCTTTGCCAGCGCCTCCGGCGTGGAGTCCGGACGCACACCGTCATCGTGGTCATAAAACTTGCCGTCACGCGAGAAAGCGATCTCGAGTTCGCCTTTCAGAAAGCCTTCGGCTTGCGCGTGCGCCAGCCGCTTGTGGCTTTCGGCGGCGTAGGCGTCCGACTGCTCGCGGGTAATTCCGAAGAGCTGGCCGACGACTTCTGCGGTCTGACCCATGTTGAGTTCGGTGATGGGATCGGTGAGCCCGCGCTCCAGGCCGATGATCGGCTTGAAGTAGGACGGCTTCACCTTGAGAGCCGCCAGGATCCTGGCGCCGAGACCTCGGGCACCGGCGAGCCCGGCAAACCAGCGGACGCCGGCCTGCGGCCAGACCAGCGGCGCATGGCTGAGAGCTTCCGCACCACCGGCGAGGATGAGGTCAGCGCTCCCCTCCCGGACATAGCGATACCCGGTATCGATCGACTGCATGCCGGAGCCGCAATTGATCTGCACGGTGAAGGCGACCATCTTCTCGCCCATGCCGAGCCGTAGGGCGGCCACGCGCGCCGGGTTCATT
>JAHCKB010000090.1 GCA_026125985.1 Bradyrhizobium sp. | reverse complement strand
AGGACCGCTCGTTGCGGATTCTTCAACTGGGTTATGGCCCGTTGGCGCACATGCTGGCGCTGTCGTCACAGGATGTCGATCTGACGGTGTTGGAGCCTGACCGTCTGGCGTTTGATCGGGCTGAGGCTGCGTTGAGTAGGGATGCCTCGGTTCGCATCGTGCCGGATGCCGAGGGGATTGCAACGGGTCAGTTTGACGTCGTCATCGGTGTCGACAGCTTGCACCGGTCGGCGAAAGATATCGACCTTGATACATTGCGCGGCGCGTTGGCGGCTCATGGCCTGTTGATCGCGATCGAGGCCGAGCCCTCGTTGTTCCGCGACATGGTTTTCGGCCTGGAGGCCGGGTGGTTCGTCGAAGAGGGGCGGGACCGCCCTGTCGGTCGTCTGCGCGCGGCGGCCGGCTGGCACGGAATGCTCGGTGGCTTTGCGCAAGCCGAGACGATTCGTGTTGTCTGCGGTTCGGATGCCGCGTCGTTGCTGGTGGCCTCCGTGGGAGGCCGCGAAGATACGCAACCGGTCATTCAGGCAGATGCTAAGCCGATTGCGTCTCCGGTCATCGTCTCGATGCGATCGTCGGCATCGACGCCGCTTGCGGGCGAGATTTTGCGATTGCTCAAAGCTGCTGGCGATGATCTTCCGGTGGTGTTGGAGTTGGAGCAGCTATCGGACAAGGCCGGCCGGCCATTGATCCTGACGCTGCCGGCATCATCTGAAAAGCTGGACTCGGAAACGGCGATCCTGCGCCGTTGCCTCGATTTGAAATCGCTGGCGATGGCGCTTGGCGGCGGCAAGACGACAATCTGGCTGGTCTTCGTCGGTGCGCTCGGTATCGATGGGTGTTCGGTTGATCCGGTTGAAGCCGGTACGTGGTCATTTTCGCGAACACTTGCCAATGAGTTTCCAACACTGGATATCCGGCGGATCGATATCGCCGAAGGGACATCGTCCACCGGTGCGGCGAAGATGATCCACAGTATTATCGGGTCGGGAACCGCTGAAACCGAACTTCACACCGACGGTGCCAAAGTTCAGGCCGTTCGCGTCAAGGGGTTGAAGTCGGTCGTCGAGCACCTGGCGCGGCCCGAGCCCGCCGCAGCTCGCCTGCAACGGCGCAGCGGCACCGGTCAGCGGCTGTTCTGGGAAAGCATGCACCGCGTCAGGCCCGGCCCGAACGATGTCGAGATCGCTGTCGAGGCGACGGGCCTCAATTTCCGCGACCTGATGTGGATGCTGTCGTTGTTACCCGACGACATGCTGGAAGATGGATTCACCGGCCCGGCGCTCGGCCTCGAATGCGCGGGGCGCGTTGCGCGGGTCGGATCGGCCGTGACCGGATTGAAGCCGGGCGATCCGGTGCTTGCCTTGGCGGCATCGGCGTTCGCGACGCACACGGTTGTGCCGGCAGCGCGCGTGGCCAAGGTTCCGCAGGGCATGTCGCTCGAAGCCGCTGCAACGATCCCGGTCGCGTTCCTCACGGCCTATTACGCATTGATCAAGCTGGCGCATCTCGACCGCGGCGAGACGGTCCTCATCCATGGTGGTGCAGGCGCCGTCGGCATGGCCGCGATCCAGATCGCGCGATGGCGCGGTGCACGGATCATCGCGACAGCCGGATCTCCGGCCAAGCGGGGCTTGTTGCGGGCTTTGGGCGTCGATCACGTTCTCGATTCCCGCTCCACGGCATTCGTCGAGTCCGTGCGCGAGATTGTGCCGAACGGCGTCGACGTCGTTTTGAACAGTCTGGCCGGCGACGCGATGGAAATGAGCATCGCCTGCCTTGGGCCGTTCGGGCGGTTTATCGAACTCGGCAAGCGCGACTACGTCACCAACACGCATATCGGGCTGCGTCCGTTCCGCAAGAACCTCAGCTACTTTGGCGTCGATCTCGATCAACTCGTTGTCGGCAGGGAAACGGTTGGCGATGCGCTCCTCAGGGAAGTGATGGCGTTGTTCGAGCAAGGCGCTTTCACGCCGCTACCGTATAGCGTCTTCGGTGGCTCGAATGTCGCGGAAGCGTTCCACCTGATGCAGCAGTCGAGCCATGTTGGCAAGATTGTCGTGAAACCGGCGCCAACTGGTCTGGCGCGGTCCGCGCAAACCGCATGGACGCCGAAACCCGGAACGCATGTCATCACCGGCGCTTTCGGTGGGTTCGGCGCCGAGGTTGCCCGGTGGCTTGCGGATCAAGGTGTGCGCCACCTCGTATTGATCGGCCGTAAAGGCGCGGAGCGCGCGGAGGCGAAGGCGCTGGTGCGCGAGCTGACGGAACGCGGCATTACCGTCATGGCCGATCCGTGTGATATCGCCGACCTGCGCGCGGTCGAGGCATTGTTCCGCAAGATTCACGCGACGATGCCGCCTGTGGTCGGCGCCATGCACGCGGCTATGGTTCTCGATGACGCGATCCTGACGAATCTGAGCGAGGATCGATTCCGGCGCGTCCTGTCGCCCAAGGTGAAGGGCGCCGAGAATCTCGATATCGTCACGCGCGGCCTACCGCTCGATTACTTCGTTTTATTCTCGTCGGTGACGACCTTGATCGGCAATCCGGGCCAGGCCAATTACGTGGCCGCCAACGGATTCATGGAAGGTCTGGCACGACGTCGGCGGCAGATGGGTCTGCCGGCTCTGGCGGTCGGGTGGGGGCCAATCACCGATGTTGGCGTGGTGGCGACCAGCGACCGCTTGCGCAGCAGCCTGGAAAAGCTGACCGGGGTGAAGGGCATTCGCGCGCGCGAGGGTCTCGACATGCTGGCGCAGGCGCTTGCTCTCGCGCCGAAAGCGACCGAGATTGCCGCGATGACGATTTCTCCCAACGATGGCAATTTCTCCAAGGAGCGTCTCCCGATCCTGCGGTCGCCCACCTACGTGTCGTTTGTCCGCAGCCAGGATGCGACCGATGCCGCTGGCGATGCTGTCGATCTGCGGGCGTTGCTGCAGCAGGAGCCCATGGATGCCGTGCGGCGCAAGGTTTCTGACGTGGTTGTCAGGGCTCTCGGTAAGGTTTTGCATGCCCGCCCGGAAGATATCAGCCGGGTACGGCCGCTCGGCGAAATCGGCCTGGACTCGTTGATGACGTTGGAACTCGTGATGAGTCTCGAGGCAGCCTTCGGCTTGAATATCTCGCTGGTCAATTCGGTCGGAACATTGACCGTCCCGGCATTGTCGGATGAAATCATCGCGCAGGTCGACCTCGATCAGCAGCGCGATGATGCTGCGGTCGCCGATATTGTAGGCCGGCATGTGACGTCGATGACGCCTGAGGCAGTTCAGGCTTTGAAGGACATTGCCGTGACCGACGGGATTCGCTCCGAGGGTCGTGCATCTTGACCGACCCGAGCGATGGCGATCAGGACGCCCGCCAGCGTCTGATGACGCGCGTTCAATCGATGCGGCGAGCGCCCGAGGCGACGTCTCGTGACCTTGGCGACCCGACGGATTTCAGTTCCCTTCCGGGATTTGAGGAGCTGCGCGTTCAGCGCGCGGTCGGAAACCGCCTCGGTTTGGAAAATCCGTATTTCAAGTTGCACGAAGGCCGCGCCGGTTCGCATACGCTGATCGGCAATCGCGATCTGATCAATTTCTCCTGTTACGATTATCTCGGTCTCAACGGTCATCCGGAGATTCTCGAGGCGGCGCAGAATGCGATCCGCCGTTTCGGCGTGTCATGCTCGGCAAGCCGCGTTGTCGCCGGCGAGCGTCAGGTTCATCGCGATCTCGAACAGGGATTGGCAAAGCATTACGCGGCTGATGACGCGGTCGTCATGGTCAGCGGCTACGCTACCAATCTGGGCGTGATCGGACAGCTCGCCGGTCCGAAGGACCTGATCGTTTACGATGCCGTGTCGCACAATAGCGTGGTGATGGGCAGCGTTCTCTCCGGCGCGACGCGCCGCAGTTTTGCGCACAACGATCTCGACAATCTTGAGGAAATACTGACAGCGAATAGGGCGAAATATCATCGCGTGCTAGTGATCGTCGAAGGTCTTTACAGCATGGACGGCGATTATCCGAACCTGCCGCGGCTGATCGACATCAAGCGCCGGCACCAGGCATGGCTGATGGTGGACGAAGCGCACGGCCTCGGAGTCTTGGGCGCACGAGGCGGCGGTGTCGCCGAGCATTTCGGCGTCGATCCGCGCGATGTCGATATCTGGATGGGGACGTTGTCGAAAACGCTCGCCGGATGCGGCGGTTATATCGCTGGCTCGGCCGTGCTCGTCGATTATCTTCGTTCGCTCTGCAATGCTTTCGTGTACAGCGTCGGCATGCCGCCCGTCATTGCGGCGTCTGCGGCCAAAGCGCTGGAGATCATGCAACGCGAACCGGAGCGGGTGGAGCGGCTCCAGCGCAATAGCCGCTATTTCCAAACGGGAGCGCAGGCGCGCGGGATGAATACCGGGACGGCACCGGGAACGGCCGTGTGTCCGATCATTGTCGGGGATTCGGTTGCCGTCGCTTATCTGTCACAACGCATGTTCGACCGGGGCATCAACGTGCAGCCGGTTCTTTATCCGGCGGTTCCGGCAAAAACATCGCGGCTGCGGTTCTTCCTGACCGCCATGCACAGCGAAGCCGATATGGACACGGCGCTCTCGGTGTTGCACGAAGAGCTGGTGGCTTTGCCGGAAGCGATGGCGAAGCTGACGAGTAGCGATGGTCATCGCTGAGAGCGGCACTGCTTCCTTGGCCGAGATATGTCTCGTGACGTTCGGACTATGACCCGTACTGTCGTTATCAGCGGTGCGACCAGCGGCGTCGGCCAGGCGCTGGCCCAGCGATATGCTGCACCGGGTACCGTGCTCGGCCTGATCGGCCGCGACGTCGAACGGCTTCGCCGTGTTGCGGCCGACGCACGGCAGCGCGGCGCCACCGTTGTGACAGCAGCGATCGATGTCTGCGACCGTGCCGCGATGTATGCTTGGTCGCGTCAATTGGATCGGGATCATCCTATCGATCTCGTCATTGCCAATGCCGGCGTGATGGAAGGGACGCCGCCCGGTGGCGTGATCGAACCGGCGAATGCCGCTTACGATCTGATGCGAACCAATGTACTGGGTGTGATGAACACCGTGCAGCCTGTACTGGATGCGATGGTGGCGCGCGGACGCGGGCAAGTGGCGATCATGTCGTCGATTGCCGCTTTCATTCCGCTGGCGGATTCACCGAGCTATTGCGCCAGCAAATCGGCCGTCCTCAGCTACGGTTTGTCGTTGCGTGCGCTGCTCGCGCGGAGAGGTATCCGCGTCAGCGTCATTTGCCCCGGCTATATCGAGACGCCGATGATGTTGCGCGAGAACGGACCAAAGCCGTTCAAGATGTCGGTGGAACGTGCGGCAAATTTAATCGCCACGGGCCTCGAACGCGACAGGGCGGTAATTTCGTTCCCGGCGTTCTTCGCGTGGATGACCTGGCTGAACGGGATTCTGCCGGATTGCCTTCGCCGGCAGCTATCGCGCTCGTTCCGATTTACAGTCTCCCCTCGGGGATGACGGCTCGTCCTCGTAGTCGAGCGAAAAATACCACTGGTCGAGCCGGGTACGAATGACCGGTTCGATCGCGGCGTTGAGCGCCTCGGCATTTTCACGCACCCGGATCGCTTTGTCGGCGGCCGATGACATGACCAACTGCGGCAGGAAGGTGACGCGAAAGCGCGCGGCGTCGCCGAGGCGTTCGCAATAGGCTGGGATCAACGCCGCGCCGCTGCGCTCGGCCAGCTGAACGGCATAGAAGATATTACTGGCCGGGTTGAGAGCGCGTCCGAACGCGGGCGCATTCACGCGGTCGCGCATCAGTTCGTCGATATAGATGATGAAAGGCCCGCCGCCGGCGCGCAGTTCTCGATAGGCCTCCCGCAGGCTGCTCGGTCCGGCCGCAATGAATCGTGCGCCGTATCGAGCGCGAACGCGATTGATGAGCCTGTGCAGAAAGCGGTTCTCGGGAGGAAGATAAATGCCGGTGCCATGATAGCCGTTGGCGATGCCCGCGACGAGCACCACCTCCCAATTGGCGAGATGAACCGGAGTCACGATGATCGGCTGGCCACGATCGCGCGCCGCGTGCATGTGCTCAAGGCCCTCGATCGCGATCCGTTGCTCGGCCCACAGCCGGTCGATCACCGAATATTCGTGCATAGTGCGGCCGACATTGCGCCAGAGCCTGTCTATTGCGGCATCGGTCGAGGCCGCATCTGCTTGTGCGGGATTATGACGCCGCCAGAGGCGCCGCGCGCGGGCTTCGCTGTCCCGATAGAATTTGCGCGTGAACCGCGTTAGGGCCGCGCCGGCCCAGGAACAGGCGTCGGTCGGCAAAGCGCGCATCGTGCCATGGATCGCATAGAAGTAAGCGCCCGCGAGCGGATCAGCGATCCAGTACAGCAACGCAGTGCGGCGCTTGTCGCGGTCGGCGAGGAGCCAGCGGATCGGTGGCGCGGTGATGTCCATGCTCATGTCAGTGAACCGGTTCCGCGGCGGGCGTTTGCAAACGGGGCTCGATCGTCATCGGCAATCCGCCGTCCGGCCGCAGGGTGAGGCGGCAGACCGGCTCAACCACATGTCCCGGCCGAAGACGCGGGCGGAAGTGTTGCGCCAACGTCGCGATGCACAGGATCGTTTCCGTCAAGGCAAAGGATTGGCCGACGCAGACGCGCGGACCGATGCTGAACGGCACGAAGGCATATTTCGACACCGGCTCTTTGCTGCCAGGAAGAAACCGCTCGGGAATGAAATGGTCCGGCTTATCCCATAACCGGCGGTGCCGGTGCAGGAGCCACGGCACGACGAATATCATGGACCCTTTGGGGATGCGCACGCCGTTGAAGATTTCCTCCTGCAGCACCTCGCGCGGCAGGATCGGCAATGGCGGGTAGAGCCGCAGTGTCTCCTCGACGACGGCCTGGGTATAGGTAAGCCGGCGCAGATCCGCGAGTGTAGGCAGCCGTCCGCCTAGCACTTCATCCAGTTCAGCGTGCAGTCGCGCCTCGACCTCTGGACATTGCGACAGCAGGAACCAGACCCAGGCCATGGTGTTGGCGGTGGTTTCATGGCCGGCGAGGAACAGCATGGCGGCTTCGTTGCGCAGCGTTACTTCGTCGAGCGGCTTGCCGTTAGCGTCGCGGGCGTCGAGCAGCCGGCTAATCACCGAAGCTTCCTCGGTCGGGGGTCGCGAGCGATAATCGGCGATCATCGCGTCGAGCACATTATGGATGCGGCGTTGTGCGCGCCGAACCTTGGCGTTGCGGAAGCGCGGCATCCAGTCCGGCAGGCCGAGAAACGAAATGAGATCGATCTGACTGATGGCTTCCTGGTACTCGGTGAAACTCTGGAACGTCTCGCCGGTATAGTCGCGCCCGAGCTGACGCCCGAAGGTGGCGCGGCAGATGATCTCGGCCGCCAGATGGGCCATCTCCTCAAACATCGATCTCTCCAGTCTGGCCAGTCCAGCGCGCGCGCAGCTCATCGGCGGTTTCGACCATGACCTTGGCGAACTCGCCGAGCCGCGAGGCGTGCAGGATCGGCGCGACGATCCGCCGGCGTTGCCGCCACGTCTCGCCATCGCTGATGAACAGGCTATCGCCGATCAGCGGTTCTAGTGCGTGGCGGGTCTGGGGGCCTTTGCGCTCAAAGCTTGCGTTCTTGAGGTTGAAGGCGAACTGCACCGATTCCGGGCTGTTACAGAGAAACGTCGTGCGTGTGAACACTCGTTCATGTGAAAACTCGAGGGTAAAGGCGCTTTCCTCCCATATCGCCACCGTGTTGGCGCGCGCGAGTCGCAGGCGCGTCCAGGGCCAAGGCTCGGTCTGCAATCTGGGGGATACGGGGGGATAAAATCACTCACAATTCTGCTCAGTAGTTCCATGTTATGGTGGGGTGTCCACCAAATCTTTGATATGTCAAAAGCAAAGATGACGGACGATTCTTGCCGTTATGCTGATATTAACCATGGATAATTGGGGTCGCGCCGCCATACAGTTATTTAACCTTATGTTTTAGAATAAGAAAATCGATCGATTTGATCTAATGGAAGTATTCACAAGCAATAATCGTAGCTTTGTCTGCTGTTTCCAATTTTGCGGGAGCAACTCTGCACTATTAGATCTAAAATCGGGCTGGTTGGATGTGGTTTTCAAGCCACAAATAAGTGGATTCACGGCGGCTGGCTTCTCTGCCGGCGAGTTGTACGATAGACGTTGATGTACAAGGGTTGGTGGGGACCTTGAAGGTACGTGGAACTTTGCGACATCCGGCTAATCAATGAAGCGCGCGGGAGCGTTGCTGGCTGTTTTCGGCATCACCGGGCTGGCGGGGTGTTCGGCGTTGCCGTCGGCAGGTCCGACGGCGACTGAAATCGTTCAGAACGAAACGCCCGCTAGCACGCCCACTCTCTCACTGGCTACATGGTTGTCGATATTGACGGCATTTGTTTCTGTTTTGAGCCGCCGCCCGAAATCCTCCCTGTTCAGCATGTTCAAGTCCGGCAAGAAGCCGCCGGATGTTCGGCTCGGCGTTGGCGACTCGATCAGTGTGACAATTTGGGAAGCGGGTGCTGGAGGGCTATTTTCAACGGCGAGCCTTGATAAAACCTCGCCAGGTTCGCGCACAGCCACGCTACCGGTCAGAAATCGCCCAGGACGGTACCATTCCAGATTCCCTATGCGGGCCGTTTGAAGGTCGCCGGTTTGCGCCCCGCACAGGTCGAAGCTCTCATCGTCAAGGATTTGCAGGGCAAGGCTATCGAGCCACAAGCCGTCGTCACGTTGGCGAAAACGCGCAGCGCGACTGTGACCATCACGGGCAGTGACGAACAGTATGCTCGCTCCGGTTAGCGTGGTCGGTGACCGCGTGCTGGACGTGGTGGCAACCGCAGGCGGTATCAAGGCGCCAGCTTATGAGACGTTCGTGTCGTTGACGCGTGGTCAGACCACTGCGACGGTCGCGTTCAATGCAATCCTCGCCGACGCACGAGAAAATGTCTATGTTCGTCCCGGCGATGTACTGACTGTTATCAAACAGCCGCGGCGGTTTACGGTATTTGGTGGGACAGGGCGCAACGAACTCGTTCCATTCGATGCCGCGGGAATTACACTGGAAGAGGCGCTGGCGCGGGCCGGTGGTTTGCAGGATTTCAGAGCCGACGCCAACGGTGTGTTCTTGCTCCGCTTCGAGCCAGCGGCTGTCGCTACGCAACTCGAGCCATCTCGCAAAGATCAAATTGTCACGCCGATTGTTCCTGTCGTCTATCGGCTCGCCTTGCGTGATGCCAATTCATACTTCCTGGCTCGTTCGTTCCAGATGCGCGACAAGGATATCATTTACGTCGCTAACGCACCTATGACCGAGGTCCAGAAATTCCTGAGCGTCATTGGCTCGGTTACAGCACCTGTGGTGTCGGGCGCTGCCGTTTATAGCATCGCTAAATAACGAAGCTCACGTCGTGCCCTGATGCAGAAGCTCGGCTTTCGGGTTTCTTGTCGATGGGCACGACTAGCTGAGGCTATTCCAGCTTATTCCGCGCTGGTGCTGACTTCAAAAAGTCAATCTGTATCTACGTCGGAAAGCACACAGCTTTATTGTGATGAACCTCATAAATTGAAGGTCTAGCTTCGGCCAAGGCGCCGAATATCATGACTTGCGCAAAGGGCTGAGGCAGCAAGAACATGACGGCCGAAATGCGAAGGGCTTGGGCGCGGACGCTGACCAGCGAACCAGATTTTCTGAAAGAACAAGCATCGCTCGGAAAATGCTGGACGTTGCTCGCTGTTGGCGAAGACTTGCTGAATGACGGCGACTGGATCAGAGCAACACTTGGCGGAAAGTCCGTTTTCGTCCAACGCTTTGGGGATCAACTCAAGGGATTTGAAAATCGCTGCGCCCATAGGTTCTTTCCTCTTCGCACCGCGGACAAAGGTAATGGGCCTATCGTCTGCGGCTTCCACCATTGGCGCTACGATCGTGATGGGCTTGCTCTGGGGATTCCTCACTCTACGGAGGTCTATGGAAAAACGCCTCGTGAAATAGGGGCGAGGCTGCCTTCGATCGATATCGCGACATGCGGTTCGCTTGTCTTTGGACGTTTTCCCTCAGACGACGGCGAGAGTCTTGAAGCGTTTTTGGGAGATGGATTTCCGATATTGGCGACCATCGCGGACATGCCCGCCAAATCCTACAAAATCTCTGACGATATCGCCGCCAATTGGATGCTTCTGATGCAGATCACGCTGGACGATTATCATCTCGTCGCCGTGCATCACCGTAAGAAATTCAGCATGAATAGGGAAATGGCTTACTATCGCTTCGGTGCGTATGACCGGCATAGCACGCAGTTTGTTCATACCCAGGACACGCCAGCGATCATGGCGGCGCAATGCCTCGCTGGAAACTGCAAGCCCGATGACTACAGAATATTCAACATCTTTCCCAATGTAGCCGTGTCGCTGTTTCGAGCGAAGCCTTATTGGTATTGCTTCATCCAGCAATTCATTCCGGTGTCAGCCGGTCGCAGCCAGCAGCGAGGCTGGTTCTATCGAACGAAAATCGAGGTTGAAGAAACGGCTTTTGAAAAATTTATTGAGCCCGTTTCCGAAATCATCCGGCCGCGGATTGTGCGGTATTTTACCGAGCGCACGGGCGATGAGGATCACCGCGCTTGCGAACAACTACAGTCGGTTGCAGCTCAAGCAGATGCTTGGCCTATTTTGTCCTCCCAGGAAAAGCGGATTGAGTGGTTCTGGCAGGCCTATCAGCGTTCGCTGACAACGGCTCCCGCGCCTGAAGTGGTGTGAAAAGCTCTAGGAAAAAAGAATTTCCTATCCGCCACTCGCCTGAATCCCTTGGAACAATGTGGTTTTGACGCAACACTTAAGAGTTCCATATTGAGTTTGTGCAACCCGAGATTGCCGCTCGGGGATTTTGTGGACATTCTGCTCGCATAGATTCCTTGGAGGGCTTCATGCTTCGCAAAGCGATAGTCACCTCTGTTTTTTCCGTTCTGTGCGTACCTGCCTTCGCTGCCGACTTGCCGGCCCGAATGCCGGTAAAGGCGGTACCCTATGTCCAGCCCGCCTATAATTGGACGGGGTTCTACATCGGCGCGAATCTCGGCTATGGCTGGTCGAGCGGCAGCGGCACCATCACGATGGGTGGCGCAAGTGGTCCATATTCCGGGAGCGGCAACGGAATCTTGGGTGGCGCTCAGATTGGCTATAACTGGCAAGCCGGCTCTGCGGTGTTTGGCATCGAGACTGACTTCCAGGGTTCGGGTGGTCGCGGCGACGTGAATGCTACCGCAGGTGCAACAACCGTGGTCGGAAGTGCCAAGACCCCGTGGTTCGGTACGATCCGTGGCCGCCTGGGTTGGGCCTTCGATCGCTGGATGGTCTATGCGACTGCGGGCGGTCTGTACGGCAAAGCCAATCTCAATGGGACGGTCTCTACCACGGGCCCCTTCAGTTCGTCCGCGACCTATTGGACGTGGGTTGTTGGCGGCGGCGTCGAGACGGCACTTTGGGATCGCTGGACTGCCAAGCTCGAATATCTTTATGCCGGTTCCCCCACGGATGTCCCTGTGCCTCCTGGCACGACCGCACTGTCGGGTTCTGGGCATACACATGTTCTTCGCGCAGGTTTGAACTACCGGTTCTAACGTCATCGAGAACCGCACTAAAAAACGCCACCTTCGGGTGCCGTTTTTTTGGTTAGAACTGCAGCCTGATTGATTGGCCTGGATACGCGCAGGGACACGCCTCTGCTGGCCAAAGCATTGGAACTGGCCGTGGAAGCGCACCATGAAACCGATCGATTTCCCGAAAACGCTGCGATCAATGCAAATTCGCGAGGCTATTGAATCGGGCACGATGGACTTAAAGGCGCTCGTCGAAATCGGTACCCGCTCTCTTTCGCGATGATCGAGCCGGGTTATTGATCTTCAGGTCGACAGTCTCATCGGAATCCCGCGGTCCATCATACCGTCCAGGTGCGTCCGGCTTATGATCGTGCGTCTCTGACACGTATTGGCGGGCGGGCCGCTTGGATGAGCGCCGCTCAATGTGGTTGCGATGGGGTGGCATGTTATAGCGGCGCTTCCTTCCGTGCGAGCTCTTCTAGTTTGGTACGTTCGATGAGCTTCCCATCACCCATATACACTTCGATGACTTGCTGACCTTCAGCTTCTCGCCTGTTTAGCTCGGCGAGCGCTTCCGTCGCATTCTGGAAAGTGGCAGCTGAGCCACCGCCACCAATCGATGAGAATTTAACTCGGTTCATGGCATTTCCTGCATCGGTAGCTGGAAGATCGCGGTAGCCAGTTTTTGACGCCCACGGGTAAAGGAATGAAATCTTTGGCGACCCCGCCTGGATTCGAACCAGGGACCCTCAGCTTAGAAGGCTGATGCTCTATCCAACTGAGCTACGGGGCCGATATGCCGAACACGTTGCGGCAACGTCTCGGCAGAACCGTATCTGATTCAAGCCAATAGAACGTTGCTGCCTTAGATCGACATAACGTCGCCGCGCACTTTTGCCGTGTTGTGGCGGCAAAATCAATCAATGCGACATGTCCGGGTCCGGGAAAACCCCGATGGCTTTCAAGGTGTTATCCGGCTGGCACGGCTGACGTCGGTTCAACTTCCAAGGGCGAACCGGCTGGTTTCAAAAGATGAACAGGCGGAGAACTCCCGCTCCGGTGGCCGCGCTGCCCGATGTCCTCGACAGGTCCCAAAACCCGCCCGATAGTTGCGGGATTCGCCGCACCCATCGCTTTCTGGTTCGTACCCGGATGCCCGCCCATGATGCCGATGATGCCCGCCATCCTTCGCTCTGGCTTTGCTCTTCTTCTGATCTTCTGGTCGGCATTCGCCGCCGCGGACGACAAGCCGTTCCAGCGCTCCGAGTTCAATGACGCGACGACGCGGCTCGAGGAGCAGATCAAGAAAGACGCGGGGCAGGTGACGAAGACCGCGCCGGTGCTCCGCCGCGAGATCGATCAGGCGTTCCAGAAGAATGACATTCGCGGCGGCATGCAGCTCATCGGCCAACTGCTTACGGTGGCGCCGGACGACGCGGGGGCGTGGCTACGTCTGGCGCGTACCGTGTTGCAGATCCGCCCGGCGAATGATCGCGAGCGCGCGACCCTGCTCGACAGCGCCTCGATGGCCGCCTACATCGCCTATCAGCGCAGCAGCGGCGCGGAGGAGGCGGATGCGCTCGCGGTGCTCGGCCGCACGCTCGCTGATAGGCAGATGTGGCGGCCGGCGCTCGACGCCATGCGGCTCTCGCTGGAGAAGCGCGAGGTCGCCGATCTGCGCGCGCGCTATGAGCGGGTACGGCTCGACCACGGTTTCCGAATCTTGGACTACACGGTCGATTCCGATGCGTCGTCGCCGCGCGCCTGCTTCCAGTTCTCCGAGGACCTGCCGGGCAAACGCACCGATTTCTCGCCGTTCGTCGCGGTCGTTGGAATGGAAAAGCCGGCGGTGTCCGTCGACGAGAAGCAGCTCTGCGTCGAAGGGCTCAAGCATGGCGAACGCTACGAGATCACGCTCCGCGCGGGTTTGCCCTCGACGGTCAACGAGGCGCTGCCGAAGTCGGCGCCGTTCACGCTCTATGTCCGCGACCGCAAGCCGTTCGCGCGGTTCGCCAGCAAGGCTTACGTGCTGCCGAAAGCCGGCCAGCGCGGCATTCCGGTGGCGAGCGTCAACACCACGGCGGTGCGCATTCAAATCTACCGGATCAGCGATCGCAACCTGATCGACGCGGTGATGGGCCGCGACTTCCAGCGCAATCTCGACCGCTACGAACTCGACCGTCTCGGCAACGAGCGCGGCTACAAGGTCTGGGAGGGTGAGCTCTCAACCGAGATGAAACTCAACGCCGAGGTGACGACGGCGTTTCCGATCGACGAGGCGGTCGGCACGCTCGCGCCCGGCGTCTATGCCATGGCGGCGGTGCCGAAGGGCCCGGTCGCCAACGATTACGAGGAACAGGCGACGCAGTGGTTCGTCGTCTCCGACTTAGGCCTTACCGCGCTGTCGGGCCAGGACGGCATCAATGTGTTCGTGCATTCGCTGGCGTCGGCTTCGCCGCGCGAGGGCGTCGAGGTGCAACTCGTCTCGCGCGCCAACGACGTGCTGGCGGTGAAGCGCACCGATAAAGCAGGCCGCGCGCAGTTCGATGCGGGGCTCGCCCGCGGCGAGGGCGGGTCTTCCCCGTCGCTGGTGATCGCGCGCGAGCAGAACGACTATGTCTTCCTCAATCTCAAAGGCCCCGCGTTCGATCTGTCGGATCGCGGCGTCGGCGGCCGTGCGGCGCCGGCCGGGCTTGATGCGTTCGTCTACACCGAGCGCGGTGTCTATCGCTCCGGGGAGACGGTGCATGTGACGACCCTGCTGCGCGACGCGCAAGGCAAGGCCGCGTCGGGAACGCCGCTGACGTTGGTGATGGAGCGGCCGGATGGTGTCGACTATCGCCGCACGGTGGCGGCGGATCAGGCGCTTGGCGGACGCTCGTGGAGCGTACCGCTCGTCGCCTCGGCGACGTCGGGCACATGGCGCGTCAAAGCCTATACCGATCCGAAGCGCGCGCCGGTCGGCCAGACCACCTTCATGGTCGAGGACTATGTGCCGGACCGGCTGGAGTTTGCGCTGACCACCGACGCGAAGGAGTTGTCGCAGAAGGACGATGCCGCGTTCGCGCTCGACGGACACTTCCTCTACGGCGCGCCCGCCTCGGGCCTCGACCTGGAAGGCGAGGTGGTGATCCAGGCCGCGAAGGAGCGCACAGGTTTCGCCGGCTATCAGTTCGGTCT